>JACMMQ010000240.1 GCA_014378955.1 Clostridia bacterium | reverse complement strand
TGCATCACCGTCGTCATGCCCTCGCTTTTTCCGTTCATTGTAGGCAGTCGCTTTTTGATGCGATTAGGGTTTGGACAGCTATTGGCAAAGCGATTGACGCCCATCATGATGCCACTGTTCGGCATCAATGGCAGTGGCGCTTTTGCGCTGGTTATGGGGCTTGTGAGTGGCTTTCCAATTGGTGCTATGATTACGATGGACTTGTACAAGGAAAAGCTATTAAGCAATCGTGAGGCAGCTCGGCTGTTGGCATTTACCAACAATGCCAGCCCACTTTTTGTCATTGGCACGGTGGCGATTGGCTTTTATGCCATGCCGCAAATCGGCTTTGTGTTGGTGGGCTGTCAGGTTGCATCTGCTTTGACCGTTGGGTTGCTCCTGCGGTTGATGGCTCGACAAGAGGTCGCACGCATGCCAGTCAATTTCCCAATCGTTGCAAAGCGTGTGCATGTCGGTCGAATTTTTGGTGAATGCATTGAAAACAGCGTATCTGTCATGGGCAACATCTGTGGCTTTATTGTATTTTTCAGTGTCATTATCGGCTTGCTAGGGCAAATTCCCCACTGTCCGCAAGCGCTTATGGCAGGCTTTCTTGAAATTACGGCTGCGACAGGTCTCATATTTCATAGCGATGCCCTTCCCCTCATTTTAAAGCTCAGTGCAACCTCATTGGTGCTAGGTTGGTCTGGTCTATCGGTGCATGCACAGGTGGTTTCGGTGGTTGGCGATAGCGACATTTCGCTCATTCCCTATTTTGCTGGGAAAATGCTACAAGGGGTGTTTGCCGCACTGTATACCTATGTCTATTTTACGCTATGCCCTTTGCAACAAAGTGTATTTTCACAAAGTGTGCCCCATATGACACAAGCAACTCCCCCAAGCATCGGCATGATGGTACTATTTGCCGTCACTTTTTGGTTGCTATCCATCGCCTTGCTCATGTTGCTTTCCATGCCTTTTCGTGGTATAATGCATAAACACCATTGAAATTTTGCAGGAGGTTAACAAATGATAAAAAACCGTGTCACAGAAATCGACTTTTTGCGTGGCTTTGCGATACTCATGATGGTGGTTGTGCACATCAGCTATGATTTGACCGATTACTATAAAATGGCACTTCCTATTTCAAAATACATGCCAGTTTTCATCATGCTTTCTGCACCTGTGTTTATTATTTTGTCCGGCATATCCAGCACCTTTAGCCGTAACAATTTTAAGCGTGGTTTTTTTGTTTTTACTATGGGTCTTGCATTGACCGCTGTGACTTACTTTTTCGAGCCAACGTTTTTCATATGGTTTGGCATTTTACATTGTCTTGGATTATGTATGATGCTGTTTCATTTTGTCAGACAGCTTTGCACCAAATGGCTTTCTGTCATGGCATTTTTAACCTTTGCCGTCGGCATATTGTTTTCAAAAATGACCATACAAAATCCTTACTTTTTTTGGCTCGGGCTTATCAATCAGCATTTCCAATCGGCGGACTATTACCCCATCCTGCCATGGTTTGGCGTGTTTTTGTTTGGCGTGGTAATGGGTAGACTGTTTTATCACACACGCAAAAACCGTGTATTTTCGCCCAACGCAAAAAACCCAATGTGCATCATCGGGCGTCATTCATTGCTTATTTACTTAATCCATCAACCCATAATTTTAGCAATTCTCGCATTATTTCTTGGGAAATTTTAGTGCTATTTGTCCGATTTTAGCGTAGGCACAGCAAGGGACGCTGTCCCTTGACCCTGCAATTTTTTGAAAAAAA
The DNA here is from genome assembly GCA_014378955.1 of Clostridia bacterium. Taxonomy (GTDB): domain Bacteria; phylum Bacillota; class Clostridia; order SK-Y3; family JACMMQ01; genus JACMMQ01. The sequence goes on along the minus strand of JACMMQ010000240.1, from coordinate 3,315 downwards.
TTGACCAAAACTTTATTATAAAAACCCTAACTAAAGTTTTTGTCCCCTTTTTTCAAAAAGGGTGCGGGTGTGGGCAGCGCCCACCTATCTCGGAAATTCCAGCGTGATTTGTCCGATTTTACCGCCACGATATTCATCCAGCAACATATTTGCCATGCGGAAGGTGTCTATGACGCCACCTGGGAGGATAGCGCCTCTTTTTTTGCCGATTTCCGTTAAAATGTCATAGCCTGTCCAATCGTTGACCTCTTCGAGTTTGTATCGTGTTGTGAGCTTTTCTTGATAATGTGCTTTCAAATATTCCAAAAGCCAGCTTGCCAATTCTTCCACGTCCATGATTTCGTCCTTAATTGCGCCTGTAAAAGCTAGTCGTTTACCCACTTCTACGTCCTCAAATTTAGGCCACAAAATGCCGGGCATGTCCAAAAGATCCAACCCATTAGACAATCTCACCCACTGTTTGCCACGTGTTACACCAGGACGATCGCCTGTTTTTGCGCTTGCCTTGCCTGCCATTTTGTTGACGAGCGTGGACTTGCCAACATTTGGAATACCCACCACCATGATTTTAACCGCTCTGCCTACGATACCCTTTGCGACATCACGGTCGATTTTTTCCTTGAGCAATAATTTTGCGTGCTGGGGCAAATCATGAAGCCCTTTGCCTGTGACACAGTCGGTCAATATCGCTTGCTCGCCCTTTGCCTTGTACCAATCCACCCAAAGCTGATTGGCTCTGGGGTCTGCTAAATCCGCCTTGTTGAGCAACGTGATTTTAGGCTTTTTGCCGATAATGCTTAATATTTCAGGATTGCGGCTTGAAAGTGGCAAACGCGCGTCCGCAATTTCAACCACTACATCTACAAATTTTAAGTTTTCTTGAATCATTCTACGCGTTTTGGTCATATGACCTGGATACCACTGAATTTGCATTTCTTTCACCTCTAATAAATCAGGCGGCTCGTAAGCCGCCCTTAATTATACCAATTGTATTTTATGGTAAACCTTTTTACCCTTTTTAATCATCAACGCTTCGTCTACAAACCAAGTGCTGTCGATAGCAACGTCAATGCTTTCAATCTTCTTATTATCTATCGAAATGCCACCCTGTTGCACCAAGCGTCTGCCTTCAGCCTTGGATGGGATAAGTCCTGCTATTAATAGCAAATCTAAAATATTGATACCGTCCGCTACTGCATCCGTTGCAAGCTCTGTGGTTGGCATATCGCCTGACACGCCGCCCTGCCCGAACAATGCTTCTGCAGCGTGCTGCGCTTTTTCCGCTTGTTCCACTCCGTGTACGAGCATTGTAACCTCGTATGCCAATGCTTTTTTCGCTTGGTTGAGCATTTGCCCTTCCCATTGTGCCATATCGCCTAATTGTGACATGGGCAAAAACGTTAACAACCGTAAGCATTGCAACACGTCTGCATCGGGCACATTACGCCAGTATTGGTAAAATTCATACGGTGAGGTTTTTTCAGGGTCTAGCCACACCGCACCACGCTCAGTTTTGCCCATTTTTTTACCTTCGCTATTGGTCAATAGCGTAAAGGTCATGCCATACACTTCCTTACTCTCGGTACGGCGAACCAACTCAATACCGCCCAAAATGTTCGCCCATTGGTCATCTCCACCCAATTCAAACGTGCAATTGAAATGGCGATTTAAGTATAAAAAGTCATAGCTCTGCATGAGCATGTAGTTAAATTCTATGAATGATAAGCCTTTTTCCAATCGACTTTTGAAGCATTCCGCTGTCAACATACGGTTGACGGAAAAATGCACGCCTACCTCACGCAAAAAGTCCACATAGTTAAGCTTTAAAAGCCATTCCGCATTGTCAATCATCAACGCCTTGTCCTCGCCAAACTCTATAAATTTGGACAATTGTTTTTTAAAGCAGTTGGCGTTGTGCTGAATTTCGGCTTGTGTGAGCATTTGGCGCATGTCTGTTTTGCCTGTCGGGTCACCCACCATGGCTGTGCCACCGCCAATAATGGCGATCGGTCGATGTCCTGCACGCTGCATGTGTGCCATCACCATCATTTGCAAAAAGTGTCCCACGTGCAAGCTGTCCGCCGTGGGGTCAAACCCTATGTAAAAGGTTACCTTTTCGTCTTTTAAAAGCTGTTTGATTTTTTCCTCGTGTGTGACCTGTGCGATTAAACCACGCTCGGTCAATGTGTCGAATACGCACTCCATAATATCAGTTCTCCTATACTTTAAAGTTTATAAAAATCCAGCCTGAAATAATCGCATGCAATACCACGAAAAGTGGCAGTCCTAGCAAAAACTTCATGTGCAAGGTTTTGTGCCTGAAAATAAACATCGCAGCGGTCATGCCAAGTGCACCCCCTAGCCCTGCGACGGTCATCAAATGCCGTTCGCTGATACGGCGCTTACCTGCCTTTGCAAACCACTTGTCACAGCCCATTAGGACAAAGCCCCAGCCATTGATTGTAAGATAAAAGATGCCGATTGCTTGCCAGTTCATTGCCCCAAAGCCTCTTCAATCACTTTCCAAACAACACCTTTTCCAAGTCCTGTTTCGGATGAAAATGGTACTAAAATGTCTTCATCATCCATTTTCAAGGTTTCACGGATGGTCAGAATGTTTTTTTCCAATTCCTTTGGCTTGAGCTTATCTGATTTGGTCGCTACTACCAATACTGCACCTTGGCAATTTTTAATCCAGTCGAACATCCCCACGTCATCGTCTGATGGTTTATGTCGTGCATCCACCATCAAAATGACCATTTGCAGCTGATGCCGATTGGTTAAATATTCCTCAATCATATCGTGCCATTTCTTCTTTTCGCCCTTTGAAACACGTGCAAACCCATACCCTGGCAAATCCACTAGGTGCAACTGCTTCTCAATCTCATAAAAATTGATGGTTGCAGTCTTTCCAGGTTTGGAGCTTGTGCGTGCGAGTCCCTTACGGTTGCACAGCTTGTTGATAATAGAGCTTTTTCCCACGTTCGAACGCCCTGCAAATGCGATATCTGGCAGTCCGTTTGGTGGGTACTGTGCCCGTGACACAGCAGAGATAATTATTTCAGCTTGATGTACTTGCATTGTCAACACCTTTTCTAATCATAATCTAAATATTATACCATATAATGGTACAATATTTCAATTTATTTTTTAAGGGGGAATATAATCCCCCTTTTACTAATGCTCAATCATAGGTATTGTTGTGACATTTTCATCTGTTGTAATACTTGTAAAAGGTATACCAACCTCTTTTTGTTTTGGAATGCTAGTGTTGCCTTTTGTCGTCTTGCGCTTGTGTAACGCTGTTTTAAGCAC
>JACMMQ010000239.1 GCA_014378955.1 Clostridia bacterium | reverse complement strand
TAATTTCAATGGTCTTGTTATGACTATTGTCTAAAAATATCATTCCAGACGCACTTACCTTCGTCTGTTCAACCCCTTTGCTTAATGCCCCATTTGCATCATTAGCCAACTTGATATATGGCTCGCAAAAGTTTATATCCTTTACAACCTTTTGCTGACTGCTTTGAAACATGCTTAAAATGGGTGTATTTTGAATGGCTTGCCTTGCTTCAACTGGAAGGAGCGGTGCAACCCAAGTATATAAGCAATATGCAGTCCAAATAAATGCTACTATTCCACCAAAATTGATAATAGTTTTTTTGTTAGTTGACCATCTTTTGCTGCCTACAAAACCACGATGGACATAACTATATATTTCATCTGAACCAGTTTTCTTGTTTTGCTTTTGTAATTCCTTCATTTCCTTGCGAAACTTTTTCTGTGTTTCTGTAAGCACGTAATCACCTGCCATTTAAAATGTCATATAGTCAAAGTCTATCTCCGTCTCCCCATCACCCTCAACAAATACAAAAACAAGTTAATAAAATCAAGATAAAGCTGCAACGCCGCAAAGATCGATGCCTTTGCTAACATATCGGGATTACCCTGAAAGTTATAATAATACGCCTTGATTTTTTGTGTGTCGTACGCCGTTAGCCCAAGAAAAATGCCGATGCCAATAAAGCTCACGATGCGCTCGAATGCTGATAAATTTAAAAATAGGCTCAATATCCAAAAGCCTGCTAACGCAAACACGCCGAAAATCAATATCTTCCCTATGCCTGACAGGTCGGTTTTCGTCACATAGCCGTACAACGCCATAACACCAAAAAACAAGGCACATACGCCAAAAACATACACGATGCTTCCCAATTCATATACCATAAAGATGAACATGAGCGTGATACCATTCACCGCCGAATAGGCTAAAAAGCTTGCCTTGGCAGCGGTTACGCTCATTTTTAGGATGCGTGATGCCATGAACCATACGAAAATCACCTCTGCGATGCATAAGCCGTAGAACACAGGTATGTTTTTTGCGAAAAACATCGGGATTTCAACTGTGGAAATACAAAACATCGAAACTAGGAATGTCGTCAAAAGCCCCAAAAACATCCACCCAAAAACCTTTGACGTATACCCGCCAAGCGACTCCGCAACCTGCCCTTGTGATTGATAGTAGCTACCGTTTTCCATTATGATAAACCTCCTGAAAAATAATCTAGTACACTAGACACTCGCTATACATCCACATTATACGGCAAAATAATGCTAAAATCAACCATTATTTTTTTACTGCGACATATATTACGCCTGCTATTCAAAGATGCTACAACAAAAGCCACTCGCACGAAGTGGCTCAACCTAACTTATAAAATATCTACCCAGTTTCTCTTGCCGTGAACAATCCTGACAATTTCAACCGTAGTATCCTGTTCATTCAGCCTAAAAAATATGATGTAATTATCAACCAACATTTTTCGATAACCTTTGACTGCCAAGTAATGATCGTTCACTAAACAAATCCTTGTTGGCATATCGCTAAGAGAAAGTATCTTTTCCTTGATCCGATTATATTGTTCTATCGCTGTTTTTGGCTCTTTTAATTGCATGCCAATATAATCTAAAATAGCATTCAAGTCTTGCTCTGCTGATTGTGCAAGCACTATTTTAAATGCTACCATTTTAAAATCCTGCTTTCAATACTTGAAAATACATCTTCTACAGGAATTACATTGCCCTTTTCAATTTCTTTTTCGCCTTGCTCCAGCAAACTGTATAGTTCATATCTGCCGACCAATTTTTCATATGTTTCAATACTCATCACCGCTAAATCACCCTGTCCATTTTTAGTGATATAAACAGGTTCATTGTATTTATGACAAAAGTTTGAAATCTCGTTATAACTGTTCCTAAGCTCTGAACTTGGTTTTATCATGGGCATTGCAAGCACCTCTTTCACATTTGATATATCAATATTATATCAATATTATTATATGATGTCAACAATGCATCGTTCTATTCTATTATTTTACCTAAAATAATAAATCCCATACATAAATCATTGACAAATGTATATACTTTGTATATACTATTACTAAAGGAGCTGATTTTATGTATACAACCATTCAGAAGTGGGGTAATAGTGGTGCACTTAGAATTCCGAAGTCAATTTTAGAAACCGCATCCATAAAGGAAAATGACAAGGTGGAGATTTTAGCGGATCATGATGGTATCACCATTCGCAAAGCATCCCGAAAATATAGAAATCTTGATGAGCTTTTCAAGGGTTATGAAGGTACTTATACCTGCGAAGAATTTGATACTGGTTCGCCCGTTGGAAAAGAGGTGTTAGTTTGAAAGACACTTCGTTTCTTTCAAACTAACCATGAATGAATGCACCGCCAAAATTTTCGCCTGAAGGCGAAACGGCGATGTGCAAAGTACCATCTATACGCCTTATCTGGCTCACAATAAGTGCGTGGTACAGTTTTGTATAAATTTTTGTGAGCCTGAAAGGCTAATGGTACTTATTATGCCGTATTTACCCCAAAAGGGCGATATTATTTTTATGGATTTCAATCCGCAAGCGGGACATGAGCAAGCTGGCAAACGTCCTGCGTTGGTTGTTAGCAATGATCGTTATAGTAAGTATACAAATTTAGCGATTGTTTGTCCCATTACCAACACGGACAAAGCATTTCCGTTGCATGTATCTCTGGACGAAAGAACTTCTACCACTGGCGTTATCTTGTGTGAACATGTTAAAGCGCTTGATTTGAATGCAAGGAATGCTATCTACAAGGAAAGCTTGCCAGACGATTTACTACAAGAGGTACTTGCACGCATTATTCTTTCGATTGAATAAATACTAAAAAACCGCCAAAAGGCGGTTTTTTTGATTTCCCTATTTCCCCAACTGCGCCATGACCTGCGCCGTCTGTTTATATGTTTGCTTTAACGCTTGATACAAATCCCCATAAATCGGATAATATTGCGCATACGCATTTGCATTCATAGCATCTGCTTGTTGCTTGGAGGCTGTTTTGATGGTTACCTCGCACGCCTCGGCTACTGACTTATACACGCCTGCGCCTACGCCTGCTAGCAGTGCCACGCCTAGTGCTGGACCTTCGCTTGCACTAATGGTGACGATGTCTGTGTTAAACATGTCCGCTTGCATTTGACGCCAGAGCTTGGACTTGCCACCGCCGCCTGATGCACGCACTTCTGACACTGGGATGCCCATACCTTTTATAATTTCCATGCAATCCTTTAAGCTGTACGAAACACCCTCCATGACCGCTCTGAGCATGTCTTGGCGTGTGTGTCGTGCGGACAGTCCGTAAAATACACCCTTTGCATCTGCATCCAAATGTGGGGTGCGTTCGCCCATCAAATAGGGCAAATACATCAAGCCTTCACAGCCTGCCGCTACCTTTGCCGCTTGGCTGTCCATCAAATAATAAGGGTCTACGCCCATGCCCTTGGCGGTTTCCATTTCCGCTTGGCAAAAGTTATCTCTGAACCATTTGAGTGACAAGCCTGCACCCTGTGTAACGCCCATCACGTGCCACGTGCCCGGTACAGCATGGCAGAAGGTATGTACACGACCGTTTGGGTCAATGGTCACCTTATCGGTGTATGCAAACACCACGCCCGATGTGCCAATGGTGGACGATACGATGCCTGACTTGACGATACCGTTTCCCACAGCACCTGCGGCTTGATCGCCTGCACCGCCACCCACTGGTGTGCCGATATTGAGCCCTGTCAAAGCCGCCGCTTGGGCGCTTACAGTGCCACTAATTTCATACGATTCATACATATTTGCTAGCAATGCCTTGTCTATGCCTAGCTTCGTGAGCACCTCGTCACTCCAGCTACGCTCGGCAATGTTCATCAATTGCATACCGCTTGCATCGGAAACCTCTGTTGCAAATACACCCGTCAGCATGAAGCGGATGTAATCCTTTGGCAGTAATATTTTTGCTGTCTTTTCATAATTTTTGGGCTCATGGTTTTTAATCCACATGATTTTAGAGGCGGTAAAGCCTGTCAATGCAGGATTTGCGGTAATTTCAATCAAACGCTCTCTACCAATTAAGGTCGTGATTTGCTCACATTCCGCTGTGGTTCTTTGGTCACACCAAATGATGGACGGTCGAATGACACGGTTATGTGCATCCAAAAGCACCAAGCCGTGCATTTGTCCTGACAAGCCTATGCCCTTGATGTCTTGCTTATCGACGCCGCTTTTTGCCAGCACTGTTTCAATGGTCGTAAAGGTTGCATGCCACCAGTCCTCTGGTCTTTGCTCTGCCCAACCCACATGAGGCTGATACAGTGGATATTCCTCCAATGCACTTGCAACCACGTTGCCTACTGTGTCAAAAAGCACGGTTTTTGTGCCAGATGTACCAATGTCTATGCCCAATAAATAAGCCATCAATAAACCCCTCCAAAAAATAAGTGCATTCGGGCGGATAAATCCTGCCCCTAAATTATTATTAATTTATGCAATTCTTGCGATTACTTCAATTTCAATTTTTGCACCCCTTGGCAACGCCGCTACCTGTACACACGAACGTGCTGGGTATGGCGCTACCAGTTTGCTTTGATAGCATGCATTCACCACTGCAAAATCGGCTAAATCGGTTAGGAATATCGTCGCCTTGACCACATTCGCCCAGCTACTGCCTGCCGCTTGTAGCACCGCTTGCAAATTTTTTAGCACCTGCTCGGTTTGTGCTTTTATATCGTCCGCTACCAGCTCGCCTGTTGTGGGGTCAAGTGGAATTTGCCCCGATGTATATAGCATTTGCCCAACTTGCACCGCTTGGGCGTATGGTCCTATAGCGGCTGGGGCGTCTTTTGTTACGATGATTTTTTTATCCATGGTCAACCCTCATTTCACAACAATATTCACAAGCTTACCAGGCACTACAATCACCTTGACAATTTGCTTGTCTGCTAAGAATGCCTTCATTTTATCGGTTTCGAGCGCTACTTGCTCTGTTTGCTTTTGGTCTAGCCCTGATGCGACCACCAATTTGTCACGCACCTTGCCATTGATTTGCAGCACGATTTCAACCTCGTCCAAAATCAATGCTTGTGGGTCGTACTGCATCCATGTCTGCTGATGCACGCTGCCTTTACCGCCAACATGCTGCCACAGCTCCTCGGTGATGTGTGGCACGAACGGTGCTAAGCATATTACCAGTGTCTTTATACATTCAGACAACAGCGGCAAGTTGTACTGATTTCTCGGTACTTTTTCCTTGTATTGATATAAAAAGTTGACGAACTCCATCACAGCACTTATCGCCGTGTTGAAATTAAAACGCTCGCCAATGTCTTCAGTCACTTTTTTAATGGTTGCGTGCTGTACATAACGAAGCTGTCTATCCAACTCGCTCACGCCAGTAGGTCCGCCATGCTTCACCGCTTCGCCCAATTCGTCCACAATGCGCCAAACCCTATTTAAAAATCTGAATGTCCCCTCTACCCCTTGGTCGCTCCATTCAAGCTCTTTTTCAGGCGGTGAAGCGAACAGTATAAACATTCTGGCGGTGTCTGCGCCGTATTTTGAAATGATTTCCTCTGGGCTGACAACGTTGCCCACCGATTTGGACATCTTTTTGCCGTCCTTTAGCACCATGCCTTGTGTTAACAATTTCTTAAACGGTTCGTCCACTGATAAATGCCCCAAATCGTGCATCACCTTGGTAAAGAAGCGTGCATATAGCAAGTGTAATATCGCATGCTCAACGCCGCCAATGTATTGGTCAACGCCCATCCAATAATCCGCCGCTTGCTTGCTAAACGCTTGCTCGGTGTTTTTCGGGTCGCAATAGCGCATGAAATACCAGCTTGAGCAAACAAACGTGTCCATCGTGTCCGTTTCACGCACCGCAGGCTTGCCACATTTTGGACAAGGGGTGGTTTTGAAGCTTTCGGAGGTTTTGAGTGGTGATTCGCCATGCCCTGTGAATTTCACATCGGTTGGCAACAGCACTGGCAAGTCACTTTCAGGGATAGCCACTGTACCACAATGCTCGCAATATGCCACGGGGATGGGTGCACCCCAATAACGCTGACGTGAAATCAACCAGTCACGCAAGCGGAAATTCACCTTGCGGCTGCCTAGCTTTTGTGTTTCGACTTTATCAATAATTTGTGCCAAGGCGGTGTCACTATCTAAGCCGTCAAATTCCCCCGAATTCACCATAAAGCCAACCGCTGGGAATGCCTCGGTCATGCTGTCGCCCTCTAATTTGCTATCTTGTGGTTGTATGACCACACGTACGGGCAAATCGTATTTGCGTGCAAATTCAAAGTCGCGCTGATCGTGCGCTGGCACGCCCATGACGATGCCTGTACCGTAATCCATCAATACATAATTCGCCAAATATAGCGGAATTTGCTCGCCATTCAACGGATTAACAGCATACCTGCCCGTGAATACGCCCACCTTTTCAATGTCTGTTGCGGAGCGTGCAATGTCATTCAAATGCTGAATTTCTTTGATAAACGCACGGCAAGCCTGCTCCTGCGCTGTGCCTTTGATCAATCGCTCTACCACTGGGGCTTCAGGGGCTATGACCATAAAGCTCACGCCATAAATAGTATCTGGACGTGTGGTGTAAACGGTCAAGGTTTTGTCCATGTCCACCACCTTGAAATCCACCTCTGCTCCTTCGGAGCGACCTATCCAGTTGGCTTGCATGGTTTTGACCTTGTCTGGCCAGCCATCGAGCTTGTCAATGTCCGTCAGCAAACGCTGTGCATAATCAGTAATCTTGAAAAACCACTGCTCTAAATCCTTTTTGCCAACCTCGGTTTTGCAACGATCACACACGCCCCCGACCACCTGCTCATTGGCAAGCACGGTCGCACAGGACGGACACCAGTTGACATACGATTTTTTCTTATACGCCAAGCCGTTATTGAAAAGCTGTAAAAACATCCATTGTGTCCATTTATAATAATCAGGGTGACAGGTTGCCACCTCTCTTTTCCAATCATAGCTAATGCCTAGCTCGCTCAATTGATGGCGCATGTTTTCAATGTTTGACCATGTCCAGTCATTGGGATGCACACCGTTCTTAATTGCGGCATTTTCCGCTGGCAAGCCAAAAGAGTCCCATCCCATCGGATGCAACACATTAAAGCCATTCATTTTTTTAAAACGTGCGACCACATCGCCAATGGAATAGTTACGTACATGCCCCATATGTAAATTGCCCGATGGGTACGGAAACATTTCCAAGGCGTAATATTTCGGCTTTTCGTTTTGCTCCACATGAAATGCGTCTGTTTCTAGCCAATTTTCCTGCCACTTTTTTTCTATTTCTCTAAATTGATATTGCATACCTTACCCTCCAAAAATAATCACTTAAGTTTGCTATATCCTATAACCGCCTGCTTCTTGCCTTATTTGACATGGCTTCAGCCTTTTTTGAGGTTAGAAGCTAGATGTTAGACTTGAAGCAACCGCCACATGGCGGTTTGCATTTTAATAAGTTAATCACGCTTTAATATTTCTTCTAAATCTACTTGTGGTACGTCAGCCCACAGTCTTTCAAGGTTGTAAAAATTTCTAGCTTCTGGATGGAAAATGTGTACAACCACCTCAAAATAGTTGAGTAAAATCCAGCTTGCTGTTTGGTAGCCCTCTTTGTGCTTGAGCTTAAAGCCCTTTTCCGCCATTTTGTCCTCTACCTCATCCGCCAACGCCTTGACCTGTGTCGTGGATGTACCCGTTGCTATGACAAAATAATCTGCAAAATTTGGTACACTCCCAAGATGGTACAGCTCCACATTTTGTGCCTTTTTATCGTCTAATACCCTTACAATGTCCAATGCTAAATCTCTCACTTGATCGCTCAATTTATTTCCTCCAATTTATATGTTAAAATCACTTCACTGCTACTCTTATACAATGGTTTATTGTACCACAACTAGCCAAAAATATCCATGCCTATTTTGGATTTGAAGATGGTTTTGCAGATGCCTTTGCAACGGCATTTTCTGGCGTAAAGCTTGATTCTATCAGTGCTTTTGTTTCCGCATCATTGACGATATAATACCAGCCATTGCTGAAATATTTAGGCTGTCCTGGCAAGGTATAAAAATGCATGTTTTCTTGACCGATTTTTGACCCCTGCTGCATGTTGCCCAAAATCTCGCTGGCTGACAAATTGGTGCTGACATTTGACATAACGATACTCACCAGCTGCGGGAGCCTCAAAATGCTATTTTGTGATGCCAAAGCCTGTGTGAGGTTTTTCAAAAACTGTTGCTGAGCATTTACCCTGCCCAAGTCACCCTCCGCATAGCCCTCACCGCTATTGTCCTTGCGATAACGTACAAACATTTCCGCTTTAGCACCGTTTAATATTTGCTCGCCCTTTTTTAAATTAATGTGTAAATTTTGCTCAGGGTCATCGTATTTCATGTTAATCGGCACATTCACGCTGACGCCACCCACCGCATCCACTAAGTCCTTAAAGCCTTTAAAATTCACCATAATATACTTGTCCACCTTGACGCCAATGAGCTTTTGTACCTCGGCAAACACACGCTCCTCTTTGCCATAACCATAAGCGGAGTTGACCTTTTTGTCCGCCCGTTTGGTGTTGCTATAGGTATCACGAGGGATTTGCAGGACATTCACCCTGTTATTCTTGCGGTCAAACTGCACCCACATCAAAACATCTGTGCGTGTTTTGTCCTGATCCACGCCCATCACCAAGCAATTGAGTGTGCCATCAGCATTTATTTTTTCCTCTGCATGTATGATTTGAGCATTTTCTACCTTACCCAATTGGCTGTTCTTCGAGAAGTTACCCATGCCAAAAAAATCAATTGCAACCACCACAAAAACAACCACTGCCATTACGGACACAATTAACCCTATTTTATGCATTTTTCGTCTTTGCATTACTTCACATCCAATTCTTCGAGAATGCCATTCCAAGCATGTACCGCTTCGGGGTGAATGGGTAATCGGCGTGCTAAAATATCTTGCATGGTGCCATCTATCCCCATCAATATGGCTTGGTTTAAATCGATATTTGCCGTCATTCTTAACTGCTCCACACCGTCAAAATCTCGGTTTGGCTCGATATAATCCGCGATGTAAATAATTTTATCCAACACGCTCATTTTTTCACACCCCAAGGTGTGTACCTGAATGGCGTGCAAAATCGCTTCATCTTTTACCCCATACACATCCTTCACGATTGCCGCACCAAGCGTTCCGTGAATGATTTTAGGTGAGTTGATCATCGCTTGATCCACGGTGATGCCGTATTCACCACACATCTTGATGGCTTGGTCGTACGGAATATATTTCGCCGCATCGTGCAAAAGTCCTGCAACTGCCGCTTGAAATTTGTCCACATTATAAAGCTTCGCAAGCATGATTGCTGTTTCCATCACACCGATGGAATGGTTATAGCGCTTTGACGGCAAAGCCGCTTTTAGCTGTTTGCTATATTGTTCAATGGTTGCTTGTTGATTTTCTTGCATAACCCCAACTCCTATACACGATAAAGTGCGTGCTCTATAATATATTGCGATACGCTTTGCGGCAGGTACTGTGCTATTGCTTGCCCTTGTGCACAAAAACGTCTAATGTCCGTGGATGATATGTCCATCGCAGGCAACTTGAAAAAACGTATGTCTGCATGATATTTTTCCTTAAAATGCTTCATGGTATGCATGATTTGTGCCTCGGTAAATTGTGGCCTGATACAAACCGCAAAGGTGAACTGTGCCAGCAGCTTTTCGCCCTCAAACCAAGTTGGAATTTGCCACAATGTGTCTGCACCTATTAAAAAGAAAATTTGCGCTTGCCCATACTGATGTTTTAAATGCTTGAGCGTTTTGATGGTATAGCTCGGTGCTTCGGTATTTACCTCGTCCTCGCACACCTCAAAGGCTTGATGGTCTGCCACCGCAAGCTTTGTCATGTTCAAACGATGTTGTTTGCCTGTCACCTTGCCTGCTGGCTTGTGTGGCGGATTGCCTGATGGGATAAAAAGCACACGGTCAAGCTTGAAGGTGTCCATTGCGGCATTTGCAATGGCTAAGTGTCCAAGATGAAAAGGGTCAAAGGTGCCACCTAAAACACCAATTTTCGCCCCTTTGGGTAGCTTTTCCATGCGCAATTTTCACCGACTTCCTTTTCCGTTATATTCAATTTTTTATTATACCATAGTTTACCACTACACGCAAAGAAAAAATAGAGAAATGCGTCAAAATTCGAACACAATTTCTCTATTTATGAATGATATTAGCTTATTTCGGCAATTCAATGGTCTTGTGATCGATGGATTGTCGATACAGTACAAACTTTGAACCGATTACCTGCACCGGCTCTGCCCTTGCTAAAACGGCCACCTGCTGGCAAATATCTCTGGTGTCTAGCATGGAATTTTCCAATACACTCACCTTGATAAGCTCTTTTGCTTCTAAAGCATCATTCATTTGTTTGATAAAATTATCACTGATGCCACCCTTGCCAATTTGATAGAGTGCTGGCAGTGGATTTGCTAAACTGCGTAAATACGCCCTTTGCTTACTTGTCATGATTTCTGACCTCACTTTACTTAATAAAATCAAATTCTAATGCATACATTTTAACACAGTCGCCTTCGGTACAGCCTGCATCCTCTAGCGCCTTGACAACGCCCTTGCGTAAAATGGCACGTTGGAAATATTGTAACGATTCGGAGTCCTCGAAATTGGTTGAACCCATGAGTGACTGAATCCACTTACCCTCCACAATATACACGCCATTCTCATGCTTGACGGTAAACGGTGCTTCCTGTTCAACCTTGTACACCTTGGTTGCCGCTTGCTTGGCATCGTAAAATTGCACCACTGGTAAATCCTTCAGCATACTGCTGACGTATAGCATCACCTCACGCACGCCTTGCGCTGTGCCTGCGGATACGCCAAATACTTTCAGCCCACGCTGTTCAAGCGTATTTTTAAACGCTTCGAAATTTTCCTGACCAGAAGGCAAGTCCATTTTATTCGCAACAACAATTTGTTGCTTGTCCGCTAACAATGGGTTGTATTGTTTTAATTCTTCATTGATGGTGTCAAAATCGACAAGCGGATCTCTACCCTCTATGCCTGACACGTCTACAACATGTATAAGCAAACGGGTGCGCTCGATGTGGCGTAAAAACTCATGTCCTAAACCAATACCCGTATGTGCACCTTCAATAATACCTGGAATGTCCGCTAATACAAAGCTGTTGCCGCCGCCCAAGTCCACCACGCCCAAATTCGGGTCAAGTGTAGTAAAATGATAATTTGCAATCTTAGGTCGTGCCGCTGTAACTACGGAAAGGATGGTCGATTTTCCAACGTTCGGAAAGCCAACTAGGCCAACGTCAGCTAAAAGCTTAAGCTCCAAAATTACTTCACATTCATCGCCCTGCAAGCCACTCTTTGCAAACTTTGGCGTTTGACGAGTGGATGTCGCAAAATGCTGATTGCCCCAGCCGCCTTTTCCGCCCTTCGCCGCAATGAATTTTTCATTGGCAACATTCAAGTCCGCCATAATGTCCCCTGAACTGGCTTCTTTAATGAGCGTGCCAACGGGTACTCGGATGATTAAATCGACGCCATCCTTGCCAAACATCTTCTTTGCACCGCCATCTTCTCCGCGTGGTGCAACGTATTTCTTTTTATATCGAAAATCCATCAGCGTGGTCATGTTGCCGTCCGCCATAAAAATGATGTCACCACCATGTCCAGCATCGCCACCGTCTGGACCACCTG
>JACMMQ010000238.1 GCA_014378955.1 Clostridia bacterium | reverse complement strand
TATTATGCGGGATAAGGGTGCTAAGCCCGTATCACCACTCACCTCCCCGTGCTCTGTAGTGTATCCGCTTTATCCAGATACATTTTATCACAAACTAAAGTGTTAAGGGAACACTTTCATTAAATTTTTGTGCCTTGAGCACAGCGAAAGGAATGGAACTTATTATGGATTACAAGATTGTAAGAAAAGAAGCATTTAAGGTAATTGCCAAAACTAAAATATTTACAGAAGAGAATAGTCAAAAGGAAATCCCTGAGTTTTGGACAGCATATTTTAATGACGGTTTGCACAATAAAGTGTGTGGCATGATGGGTATTTGTATACCAGCAAAAGAAGATTGTAAAGATTGGAAATATGGAATAGGCTGTGAAGACAAGTATACGAAAGAAGTTCCAAAAGAATTTGAGTGTTTAGAGGTTTCTGAACATATGTGGGCAATTTTCAAATGTGTGGGTCCTATGCCAAACGCAATACAGGATATGTGGAAAAAATATATAGTGAGTGGCTTCCTCAGGCAAATTACGAGTTAATTGATGACTATGCGATTGAACTATATACAGAAGGCAATAACCAAAGTAATGATTATCAAAGTGAAGTCTGGATACCTGTGAGGGCGAAATAGAAATATTAACCAACGTAGAATAATCTAAAGCTGAATTTTATTTTGATTATTTAATTACAGGTGGAACTTTTTTATAAAGATAAAATAGAAAAATATAAGCTGAAAGTAAATTCATGTCATTTTATAACCACAAAATAAGGCTGTTGCAAATGACTTTTAATAATCATTTTGCAACAGCCCCTTATTTGTATCTGTATTTAATTATTAAAAATATCTCTTCAACAAGCCTTCAAACACCTGTCCATGCCTTGCTTCATCCTTGCACATTTCATGCACGGTGTCATGTACAGCGTCCAATCCCAATGCCTTTGCGCGGGTGGCAATGTCTTTTTTGCTTTGGCATGCGCCAGCTTCTGCTTCAAAACGCAACGTCAAATTCTTTTTGGTGTCCGCATAGACAACTTCGCCTAATAGCTCAGCAAATTTGGAAGCGTGCTCAGCTTCTTCCCAAGCGATGCGCTTGTAAGCTTCAGCGATTTCTGGAAAACCTTCACGGTCAGCCTGTCTTGCCATTGCTAAGTACATGCCAACTTCTGTGCATTCGCCAGCAAAGTGCAATTTCAAGCCTTCGAGCACTTCGGGGTCAATGTCTTTTGCTACGCCGATTACATGCTCATCAGCCCAAAATACGTTACTGTCACCCTTTGTTATAAATTTTTCTTTTGGTGCGCCACACTGTGGACATTTTTGGGGGGCTTGTCCTTGTGCGGTAAAGCCGCATACACTACATACAAATTTCATCATTTACACCTCTTCTTGTCATATTTTAAAACGCTTTATTGTTCGGATTTGGTTAATTTCTCAAAGCTAATTTTGGAAAGCTCATGTCGAATATGTTCCTGTAGCTTCTCTAATTCGAGATGAATAGGACAATAGTCCTTATTCTCAATACGGGTACAAGGTGTGCCGCTAAACATGCAACGATTGATGAGAATAGGGCCATCAATTGCTTCTATGACTTCAAGCATGGTTATTTCGCCAGGCTGTTGTAAAATACCATAACCACCAAAAGCACCCTTATATGAACGGATAAGACCAGCCTGTAAAAGCTTTCTTAATATTTTCACCGTAAATCGAAAGGGGATTTTTTGTGTGCTTGCAATTGCTTTTGCGTCTTCCTTGGCAGTTGGGCCATTGGCAAAAAGTAAAAGCATAATGCGCATGGCATAATCGCATTCCTGAGTAATTTTCATGAAATTAACGCTTCCTTTCAATGTACACTATTTATGTACAAGTTAATTATACGCAAAAAAGCTCGAATTGTCAAGGAAATGGTTCGATTTGTTTTGCATATTATAGGCATCCAGAGCAATTATACATTATATAGAAGAAAAACAAAATAGCCATTATTTCATCATGTCTCTACATATGTCGAAATTTCGTACAGGTCATACAAAATAGTACACAACGTTGATGACGAGGCAACCATTTTTTTTGTACGAAAATTGTAAAAAATACAACTTGACAAACGCGTGAAATTCGTGTAATATATTCTCTACATGAATGTTTAGCAATACAAAACAATTAAGCAAGAAATTTTAAACAAAACCAATGTAATACCTGCTATATATAGGAAAAGCAATGCCGTTATTTCTAATTTTTTTTGGGAAAAAGTTTAGTGTAGGTAAACAAATTTATTAAAATATCTTAATTTCAGGCGGTTTGTTAGCATTAACTACCTGTAAATGTTTAATAGAAGTAAACAAACACAGGGGGTGAGAAAAATGTCGCAAAATCATACGCCACTTTATGATGCACTTTTAGCCATGCATGAAAAAAATATTACCCCTTTTGATGTGCCGGGGCATAAAAGAGGGCGTGGCGTGCCAGAAATGGCTGATTTCATCGGTCGAAGGGCGTTGGCGCTCGATGTCAACTCGATGCCCGACTTAGATAATTTAAACTACCCTACGGGCGTGATTGCACAGGCGCAGGACTTGATGGCGCAAGCGTTTGGCGCAGATGAGGCATTTTTCACCGTCAATGGTACCACCTTGGCAGTGCATGGTATGATTATGAGTGTATGTGGGCCGGGCGATAAGATATTGTTGCCACGCAATGTGCACAAGAGTGTCATCAATGCGTTGATTTTGTGTGATGCGTTTCCAGTATACATGCAGGCGGAGGTATCCCAACCACTCAAATTTGCAACGGGCGTAACGCTTGACAATGTAAAGCAGGCAATTGATGAAAATTTAGATGCAAAAGCGATTTTTTTAATCAACCCTACCTATTATGGTGTGTGTGCACATTTGCAAGAAATTGTGGAATATGCACATAGTAAAGATATTGTAGTGCTTGTGGATGAAGCGCACGGCGCACATTTTCCATTTCATCCACAGCTCCCAAAAAGTGCAATGGCGTGTGGTGCCGATATGTCAGCGGTAAGCATTCACAAAACGGGTGGTGCATTGACACAGGCGTCCGCCATCCTTTTAAAGGAAGGGCGCGTAAAAAAAGAAACCGTTCGCACCATTTTAAATATATTTCATACCACCAGCGCATCCTACCTACTCATGGTCAGCTTAGACATTGCGAGGAAGAACCTTGCATTAAATGGGCATGATAAGCTAGCGGAAATTTTAAGCTTGGTACGAGTGGCGAGAGAACAGCTCAACTTAGTGGATGGCTTGTATGCGTGGGGACAAGAGTTGATTGGTGCACCTGGGGTGTGCGATTTTGATGAAACAAAGCTAGGCATTAACGTGGAGGCACTCGGGCTGACAGGCTATGAGGTGTACGACATTTTATTATATGATTACAACATTCAAATGGAGCTTGCCGATAGCTGTAATGTCTTAGCAATTGTAAGCTTAGGCGACAGCAAGGAAAGCTTAGACATTTTGGTCAATGCGTTGCGTGAGGTCACCGTGAAGTTTAGACGACCCGATTTGATACCCATTCACCATGTGCCACTCAAAAACCCAAAGGTGATTATTACACCGAGGCAGGCATTTTACAGCAACAAGCGGTTTGTACCGCTAGAGCAAGCGGAGGGTGAAATCATCGGTGAATCGGTCATGGTATATCCGCCGGGCATTCCGATTTTAGCACCGGGCGAGGAAGTCACAAAGGAAATCATCACGTACCTGCAGTTTTTAAAAGAGCAGGATTCCAAGCTCACAGACATGAATGATAAAACATTGAACAATTTATATATAGTGGATAGAAGATAGGGAGGGTATTGATATGAAATTAAATACATTGGGCAGACACATTTTAGTAGAATATTATAATTGCAACACAGAAACAATGGCTAATCCAGAATTGATTGACAAATATATGTGCCAAGCGGCTCGTGAAGCACAGGCAACCATCGTCACGTCGGTTTTTCATCACTTTGATCCTTGGGGCGTGAGCGGTGCGGTTATTATTTCTGAATCGCATTTAACCATTCACACATGGCCTGAATATGGCTATGCGGCAGTGGACTTGTTTACCTGTGGCGATATTGACCCATGGGCTGGCTTTGATTATCTTGAAAAAGCTTTTGAAGCTGAGCGTAGCGAATCGGTTGAAATGCCACGTGGTATGGTGGAGAAAATCCGCAAATATCACCCTCACCCTGAACAATTGGGAGAAATCACATACAAACCAGAAGGAGTGATATAGAAATATGGAATTATGGTATACAGAGCAATGGACGGATGAGGTGCGTTTTTCCATCAAGGTTAACGCACACCTGCACACAGAAAAATCGCCCTTTCAGCAAATTGACGTGTTTGACAGCCAAGAATTTGGCAAGTTCTTTACACTGGATGGCTTGATGATGGTCACTGAAAAGGATGAATTTATCTACCACGATATGATTACGCACATCGCTATGGCAACCAACCCAAGCATCAAGCGTGTGTTGGTCATAGGAGCTGGCGATGGCGGTACAGTGCGTGAATTGACACGCTATAAGACCATTGAACACATTGACATGGTAGAAATTGACGAGCGTGTGGTGCGTGTGTGTGAGCAGTATTTGCCGGTCACCGCATGCAATTTGACAGACCCTCGTGTATCATTGATTTTTGATGATGGCTTAAAATTTGCAGCGCTTGCAAAAAAAGGCTCGTACGACTTAATTATTGTTGACTCCACCGACCCAATCGGGCCGGGTGAAGGACTATTTACCATAGATTTTTACAACCATTGCTACCGTATTTTATCGGACGAGGGCATTTTGGTCAACCAAAATGAAAGCCCTTATTTTCCGTTCAATCGTAGAGAAATGAAACGTGCATTTTCAAAAATTCGTAACACCTTCCCAATTGCAAGAGCGTATCAGGCACACATCCCCACCTATCCATCTGGCCATTGGCTGTTTGGGTTCGCATCTAAGAAATTTGACCCATTGAAGGATGCACAATTGGACGCTTGGGAAGCGCTAGGACTCAAAACGAAATATTACAACACTGCATTGCATACAGGGGCGTTTGCACTGCCAACGTATGTGAAGGAGCTATTAACGGAAGATGAATAAAAATATACACACCTTTTTAGGCATGGAAAGTGAATATGCAGATGCGAGCATGGTGGTATTTGGCGTGCCATTTGATGGCACAACGTCCTACCGCCCTGGCACACGCTTTGCACCGCAGGTCATGCGTGCAGAATTTGTGGGGCTTGAAACATACAGCCCATTGCTAGACAAGGATTTAGAGGACTTTCTAATATTTGATGGTGGCGATTTGGAGCTGCCGTTTGGCAATGTTGAGGCGGCGTTAAATACCATCAAAGCGTATACGCAAAATATTTTGGCGGATGATAAAAAACCGCTCATGATTGGCGGAGAACACTTGGTGAGCTTGCCAACCATTCAGGCGGTGTATGAAAAATATCCTGATTTACGTGTCATTCATTTGGATGCACACACCGATTTGCGGGAGCATTATTTAGACCAACCGCTTTCACATGCCTCCGTTATGCGGCGTGTGTGGGACTTTTTGGGGGATGGCAAAATTTTTCAATTTGGCATTCGCTCAGGCACCAAGGCGG
>JACMMQ010000237.1 GCA_014378955.1 Clostridia bacterium | reverse complement strand
TACAAATATTTAAAAAGTCATTTCTTAAATTCACATTTACGCATTCATTGGCGTAGGTATCGTAATTACTTTCTATCATCTTTTGACTAGCGATGGAATCATTGATTAATTCCTTATCGCCCATTGTTTGATTTGACAATTTATACACTCCTCTCTACTGTAAGTAATTCATCAATTTGTTAAAGTGTTCTTGGTGCTTGTTCGCAATTTGCGTACATTTGTTTTGCAACGCAACATCACTACATTGCCCTGCAAATGTTCTGTACTTTTTCACGAGCATTTGCTCGTAGTTCAACTGATCCTCTAATGCGGATAATTCCTTTGACGTAATGTTTGGCATGGTATTCTCCCCTTTCGTATTTAACTAACAGTTTTTCTGTCGTAGAGTATTATTGACATTTCGGGGAAAATTATGCAAGCAATTCGCCACTTTTTGTATTGATTTTCATAATCCAATATCCTAGCGCACCATCTTTGAATTCACCCTTTTGAACGGGCATCCATTTAGCGTGGTTGTAAACATACCACAGTGCAGGCGGGTCAATCGCATAAAGGGCAGGAATGGCATAAATAAGGGTATCTCGGTCAAAACCGATGCAATAATAACCATACTTCATCACGCAATGCACGGTCAATAAATTATACATGGCGGTCATATGCTTGATACAGTTGGTGTGGTAGTCCTTGATTGGTAGCTCTGGGATGCCAAGGTCGTAAAACATAAACTCAAACGTACGAATGAGCCACCATTTTGCGCGTAAGGGTGGCGTGTTAAATTCAAACATGGCTTTGCCTTGCTTTTCTGTAGCCTCTATTGGAAAATCTTCCTGTGTAGGCAATTCGTCTTGCACAGGTATTTCAGTTTGATTGAGTGGTGTTTCATCTGCATGCATATATCTATTCGTGCCATCATCCGTAAAGAAAAATTCCGGCATATTTTGCGCATATGCTTCAGGCGTTAATGGTTCCTCTGACGTTGCATCAGCATTATTTGAAATAGCATCCTCTGCTGGACTTGCTACATCGTGTACTATCGGATGCGCTTGTACAGGTGTTTGTTCCTGCTCCATGATGGGTGCTTCATTATGTACAACACTTTCAGGTGTGCTCGTTTGCACATCCTCTTTTGGTTTTGTGCTTGACAAATAGGCTTGCACAACATCCCAATCCTTCACATTACCCGAAAAAACTGGCTTTTTATCATGGCTAATGATAATTGAATCCCATGCATGGGCAGGCCTTTTTAAATCCTCATTTAAACACCCTGTGCCATTTTCGAAGCAAATTTCACCCAAATAATAAGGGGTGACGTCTGGCGCATGCGAGTCCAATAAGTACACCTCTGTTTTTGAAATATTCACGACACCCTGTACTTGTATCGTCCATTTTTGTGCTTTATCCCTTTGTTCTATTTTAGCAAAGCCTCTCCCACCTTCAATTGGTGTGAGCATTATAAAGTTTCGTTGTATTCCCATTTTTATCACCCCAAATAAGTCTATTTTGTATGAATGCCACTCGGTCGATTCGTGAATCGACCCTACAACATCATTTTACACGTAGGGGCAATTCACGAATTGCCCGTTTTACAAACTAGTATTACCATATTATGCAATCAAGTCATACATTATACATTGTGTTCTAGCAACCAAAAAATTTGCAAAAAAATGCCCCACTCCCTATAAAAAGGAGCGAGGTGCATTTCTGAATATTTTAAACGATTTTATTTTTCTGCCTTGGGCTGTTTTTCAAACGCCGCTAGCTTTGTAAACATATTATCTACATTTGATACCAATATATAATCTTCCGTTAACGCACCATTGAGCTTAACTTGATAGGTGCGATCATCGGCACGCATGAGTTCAATGCGTACATTGCCTGCTTCATTCAAGCCTGTGTACTGAATGGTTACTTCTGCGTTGCCGCTCACATTATTTTTGCGATAACCATCTGCTTGCAAGCCAAGGACTTCTTGATAAGCTTTTTTAAAGTTATCCGCAGCCGCTTCTTTAGCGTTCACTTTATAGGTCGATTGCTCACCTTGCTTTGCTACTTCTAATACAAATTTGCTATCACCCTTTTGAACGGTTACGCCACTGATATTTTCAATATTTACAAGTGCCAAAAAGTGTGAGGTTAAATAAAATGGATCAATGCTCATAAAAGCAAGTGCGCTTTTCGGAACGGTAAATACCGTTTTGCTATCGCCCAATTTGGCATAGCTTGAGGTGTCCTTGTCTCTTCCAATCCATAGTTTTACTTCCTTACCCTCTTCATCTTTAATATAAATGCTCGAGGATAAGCCATAAGCACTTAAATCGCCGCCCTCTGCTACAACCTCCTCTGGTTTAAGCTCTTGCAACGGCTTTAGTACCTTTTCACCAAATGCTTGGTCAGCTACATCCTTTTGGTAGGGGGTGGTCATGCGCTTGGTCGCAATATTTTTGTTGCCACTTTCATTTTTGACAATTGCGAACAAGACCTTGCCATCCTTTTCCACCTTCATCTCTGAAACCTTCTCAGCGGTGAATTCAATTTTCACAGGGGTGTGATAACTCACCAACGGATTTTTAAGTTCATTCACCTTGTAATCGCCGAGCGTATAGATATTGTTATCCCCTACCATTTGCATGTAATATTCGCCCTTTAATGGCGTTTGATCGCCCACTATAAAGTCACTTTTTTTGCCATCTTTCAAAAGCACCGAAAACTTATAGGTTGGCTTATTTAAGCCATATTGTGCCAAATCAGACGGTTCAAGCTTTTGTGTAGGTTCAATCAATGAGGCGGTGCTCACCATACTAGACACCTTGCTATCGTCAAGGGGATAGTGTGGTTGCTCTTTCAATTGCCACTTTGTATCCTTTTTAACAAACGTTAATTGACCTGTTGGTTGGGTAATCGACACCTCTGTGACATCATCACTTTTCGGGGTGAATAGTGAAATTTTCTCCGTTTTAGGCTTATCTGCTTGTTTTTCAGGCGTCTTTTCAGCCCAATACCAAACGCCTATGAGTGCAAGTAACGCTACAGCACTCCATATCGCTGTACGATACTTTCTCATAGATGTCTCCTCCGAAGCCATACAACCAATGCAAAGATCAACACAGCAAGCGGAATAACGATGATAACAAGCAAAGCGATTAACACCGACTGCAACTCATTGATTGCCATTTTTTCGCCTGAAATGCTCTTGGACTTAATGGAAACTGACGGTCCACTGTTGGTCAACCAACGCAAGCCACCATTAAAGAAATCTTGGTTGCCCCATTGACCCATTTGTAATATTTCGGCTTCCGTGATGTGTGAAGAACCTAATACTAGCATTTTAGCGGTTTTATCATTATAAGGACGTGTAATAGCTACTGCTAGCGTTAAAGGTCCTTTGATGTCTGTTGCGGTTGCTTGAAGTGATTTATCCGTAAAGTCCGTACGTCCAAATGATTTGTTAGACGATTTCAAAAGAGCGGTTGCTTTGATACCCTTTTGGTCTTCAAAAAGCAATTTGATGCTACGCGCTTCTGGAATTAAAACAAATACGTTGTTGCTTATTAACCTACTGGTAATCTCGTGGCTTTGTATGGTTGGAATGTTGAATAATGGACTTTGGAAATAATGGTTTTTATCTGTTTCTACCACATAGTCATTTTCGGCTTGTACGCCCCATTCCTTTAGGAATGTATCAAACTGCGGTAAAGACTTTTCCGTATAATCCAACGCTATAAGCATCGCTTTGCCGTTCGCAAAATAACTATCTAACTTTTTAATTTCCGAAGCATTATAATCCTTTTGTGGTGATGAGATGATAAGCAAATCAGCATCAGCTGGGATTTCAGCTGTGGATAGGTTTAAGGCAGCGGTCTTGTAATCATCCTTTTTAAAACCTTGTACCGCTTTTGCAAGTGGTGTTTCGCCATGTCCTTCTATCACATATGCACTTGGCGTTTTGCCACTGTTTAAAAACAAGATTGCGTTGGTAATGCTTTCCTCCGCGTTGAGCTTTTCCTCACCCGTTTCTTGATTTTGGCTATAGATATCGTCTGGATTGATTGCTTTGCCAATTTTGCCTTTTTCTAATATCAATGCGGCACTCGTGATATCATATTTATCGGTCAAGCTTTTAATCGTTGCTGGGTTTTTATTAGGGTCGGTATAATTTACCTTAATCATGCTACTATTTTTTGCATATTGATCGAGCGTTTCTTTTATTTTTTCAGCTATTGGCTCGCCTGAATCAGTCGCTGGGAGCAGAACGGTTACATCAATTGGTTCCTTGAGCTGATTTAATACGTCTTTTGTTTCCTTTGTTAATGTATAGGCGCCCTCTTTGGTCAAATCCAATTTCCATTCAAAGCGCAGTGCAATCAAATTTACAAATACCAATATTGCAATGACAATTACCGTAAGTATTGCCGCATTTGCGCCATATTTAAACGACTTGCCACTTAAAGCTGTTTTTAATTTATTCATGGTCTGCCTCCCTCCTAACTCCATCGTCTTTTTTCAATCACACGTACTGTCAAGAACACAAACAGTGCAATCATGCTTAAATAATACACCGCATCTGCCACGTTAAAAATGCCTAAACTAAAGTTGCGATAATGGCTGTTGGGTGAAAGATACTCAATCACCTTGGCTGTGTTTGGGTCTTGCGTTTTGCTTGCAAGCCAGCCTGTAATGAGCAAAAAGAAAAATGTCGCATACGATACAACCGCCGCCACAACTTGGTTGACGGTGAGTGACGATATAAACAAGCCGATTGCAATAAAGGAACCAGCCATGAGTAAAAAGCCCACATAATTGCCTATTATTTGCGCAAAGGATGGGTGTGCGCCCAATGCAAAAAAGATAATGGTGTAAAGCACTGTCACACCAGCCGCCGCCGCTAATACAGCGAATGCCGCTAGAAATTTCCCAAATACGATGGACAGGATGCTGACAGGCGAGGTCAAAAGCAACTGGTCAAGCTTTGCTCTGCGTTCCTCTGACAACAAGCGCATCGTGTGGATCGGTGTCAAAAACATCAAAACAAAGGTCAATTGCCTAAACAATGACCCAATATCTGCCGAGTTGGTTGCCAAATTACCCACGTAAAAATATAGCCCCGCCATGAATAAAAATATTCCTACAAATATAAAGCCGATAGGAGAAGTGAAATACCCTTTAAACTCTCTTTTAAAGATCGCTAGCATCTTCTTCCCCTCCATTCTTTGTTGCTTGCTCAGCATCAATAGTATCTTCTGTTGGCTCTAGTTCAGTTTTTTCCTGTGCTATAGCCTTTTTCTTTTCAGGTCTTAACGCCTTGCTACCATCCGCTGTTAACTGCATAAAGATGTCCTCTAAGCTCATGTCAAAATTCTTCATGTGCAAAATGGGCATGCCACCTTGTGCCAATGCAAAGAACAGAGGCTGTCGAATATCAAAATCCTTTTCCGCCTCGACAATGTAATCATATGCAGATGGTTCCTTCATGCTATCCGTATGCACGTGCTTAACACCTTCCACATTGCGAAGCGTTTGAAGCACTTGTTGCTGGTCGCCCACGATGCGCACGGACAAGCGACTGTCATGTGACATACGCTTTGCCAAATTATCAGGCGTATCAATTGCGGCGATTTTGCCCTTGTTAATAATAATCACACGCTCACAAATGGCACTGACTTCAGGCAAAATGTGTGTGCTTAAAATGATGGTATGCTCCTTGCCGAGATCCTTAATCACGTTTCGAATTTCAATGATTTGTTTAGGGTCAAGACCTACGGTTGGCTCATCTAGTACAAGCACCTCGGGACTGCCAATCAACGCTTGCGCTAAGCCCACACGCTGACGATACCCCTTGGATAAATTTTTAATAATCCTGCCCTTGACGTCCCCAATGCGTGCCAATTCCAACACATTGTCAATGGCTTTTCTTTTATTGCCACTGGTTTTTTTAAGCTCAAACACAAATTGCAAATATTCCTGCACCGTCATGTCCATGTACAATGGCGGTTGCTCTGGCAAATACCCAATTTTCTTTTTTGCCTCTATTGGTTGTTCCAAAATATCGTAGCCTGCAATGGTTGCGGTGCCAGAGGTAGATGCAATGTAGCCCGTTAAAATGTTCATGGTAGTGGTTTTTCCTGCGCCGTTTGGCCCTAGGAAGCCGAGTATTTCGCCTTTTGGCACGGTGAAGCTTAAATTGTCTACGGCTGCTTTATTGCCGTATCGTTTCACCAAGTTTTTGATTTCAATCACGTATTTCCCTCCAATACTTTTCTAATTTGCACAAACCAAAAAATAAAGTTTTACTCAATTTTTTCAAAAAATTGCGGGTTCAAAGGGCAGCGCCCTTTGTCGTCATCCGAAGATGACGACATCCCAAACACTCAAGAGTGTTTTTCTTTGTTACTTTCTTTTTACGATAGAAAAAGAAAGTAAGGTCTTAAACCTCGTTCATACGTACGCCCTACTATTATATCCGTTGCTATTGTATCAAGTAAATATGAACATTCTATAAACAAAGTATTACCAATTCATTAAAGTTCAGTCCTGATGTGTAACTCTTTCAGTTGCTTTAATTCGACTTCAGACGGTGATTGCATCATCAATTCAGACGCATTTTGTACCTTCGGGAATGCAATGACGTCACGGATGGAATCCTTGCCTGTCAAAAGCATGACCAAACGGTCTAAGCCATACGCCATACCGCCATGAGGAGGCGCGCCAAATTTGAATGCTTCTAACAAGAAGCCAAATTGCAATGCCGCTTGCTCTTTTGAGAAGCCTACAATGTCAAATATTTTTTGTTGTAAATCGGTGTTGAAAATACGGATGCTACCGCCGCCAATTTCCACGCCATTGAGCACAATATCATATGCCTTTGCACGAATTTTAGCAGGATCTGTGTCTAGTAATGCCAAGTCCTCATCCATTGGCGAGGTAAACATGTGATGCTTTGCAACATAGCGCTTTTCGTCTGCATCGTATTCTAGCAATGGGAATTCTGTGACCCATAATAAGTTGAATTCATCCTTCTTGAGTAGGTCTAAGCGACGAGCGATTTCAAGTCGCAAATTGCCCAAGGAATCATACACCACTTCGTTTTTGTCAGCAACAAACATGATAATATCGCCCACTTCTGCATGGGTACGGTCTAAAATTGCTTGCACTTCATCCTCTGATAAGAATTTCGTGATCGGCGATTTCAATTCGTTTTCCGTCACAATGATCCAAGCCATGCCCTTTGCACGGTAAATTTTCACAAAGTCTACCATACTATCTAAATCACGGCGTGAGAACTTATCTGCGCAACCCTTTGCGTTAATGGCTCTGACGCTACCGCCATTTTTGACCACATCTGCAAACACCTTGAAGCCGCAATTTTCTACAATGTCAGAAAGGTTTTTAAGCTCAAGTCCAAAGCGCAAATCTGGCTTGTCCGAACCAAAACGATCCATTGCCTCTTGATAAGGCAAGCGTAAGAATGGTGTTTGAATTTCAACATCAAGTGTTTCCTTGAATATTTTTTTCATGAGCTGTTCGTTTAATTCCAATACGTCATCCACATTGACAAACGACATTTCCAAGTCGATTTGTGTAAATTCTGGTTGACGGTCAGCACGCAGGTCCTCATCTCTAAAGCATTTGACAATTTGTACATAGCGGTCAAAGCCTGATAGCATGAGCAATTGCTTGTAAAGCTGTGGTGATTGTGGTAGGGCAAAAAACTTGCCAGGCTGTACACGACTTGGCACTAAATAATCTCTTGCGCCTTCTGGTGTGCTCTTGGTAAGCATCGGGGTTTCTATTTCTAAAAAGTCATTTTGGTCAAAAAAGTCACGTGCTAATTTTGTCACCTTGTGACGCAAAACCATTGCTTGCTGCATGTCTGGTCTTCTCAAATCGAGGTAGCGATATTTAAGACGAGTGGCTTCATTGACATCGGAATGCTCTTCAATCGCAAAGGGAGGTGTTTCTGATTTGCTCAATATGCGTAATTCCGTAATTTTGACCTCTATCTCGCCTGTTTTGATCTTTGCGTTGACTGCTTCTGGGTCACGTAAAACCACCGTGCCAACTGCCGCTAATACAAACTCGTTGCGGATTTGCTCTGCCTTTAAAAAGGTTTGTTCGTTGATTTCAGAGGAAAATACAATTTGAATAATGCCACTGCGATCTCTCAAATCGACAAATATAACGCCGCCCAAATCACGTCGACGTTGTGCCCAGCCCATGAGTGTTACCTGTGTGCCAACCTCTGCCGTCGTCACTTCTGTACAGCGATGTGTGCGTCTTAACCCTTGAATTGTTTCCATGTGAAATTCCTCCATTGAAATTGATATATTGATACGTAAACCGTGGGCTTTGCCCACGCCCACCCCTTTTTTGAAAAAAAGGGGGCAAAAAACTTTAGTAAAAATGTTAATAAGAAAAATTGAAGTTTTAATCAATTTTTTTCAAAAAATTGCGGGTTTAAAGGGTGGAACCCTTTATTGTCGTCCGCAGACGGCGAAATCCAAACAC
>JACMMQ010000236.1 GCA_014378955.1 Clostridia bacterium | reverse complement strand
GCCAAGCGTGGGTATGACATGATTGGTATTGATTTGTCTTGCGATATGTTGACGGTCGCAAGGGAAAAAGCACAGGCACAAAACCTAAACATCCTATTTTTAGAGCAGGATATGACCGCATTTGAGCTATATGGTACAGTGGATGCGATTGTTTGCTTGCTTGACAGTGTCAATTACATCGTAAAACCCGAGGCGCTTTTACAAACGTTCAAAGCCGTTCAAAATTATTTAAATCCGCAGGGCATTTTTATTTTTGACATCAACACGTCCTATAAGTTCAGGCATATTTTGGGGCAAAATACCTATACACACGAAACGGACGACATGTTTTATGTTTGGCAAAATGATTTTGATGGTGAGATATGCGAATTTGCTTTGAGCTTTTTTGTGAAGGAAAAGGCGCACTATCGCCGATTTGATGAGGTGCACTATGAGCGCAGCTATACGCTAACAGCGCTTAAGCGTTTGCTCAAGCGGGCAGGCTTGACGTTTTTAGATGCCTTTGACGACTTGACGTTCTCGCCACCACACAGCAAATCGGAACGCATTTTTTTAGTGGCGCAAAAGGAACACTCGTAATTTCCTAAAAAGTTTCAAAGTGTGATTGACAATTGGAAATTTGTGTGGTATAGTTAGTTTTGTGACTATTCGTCACGGCAATAAAGATTTAAGGAGGTATTTCTCAATGCAAAAAGGTACAGTTAAATGGTTCAACGCAGAAAAAGGTTACGGCTTTATCCAATGTGAAGACGGTAGTGATGTATTCGTACATTTCTCTGCAATCGCAATGGAAGGTTACAAATCCCTTGAAGAAGGTTCTGCAGTCCAATTTGAAGTTGTTGAAGGCAACAAAGGCCGTCAAGCTGCAAATGTGACAAAAGCGTAATTTAGTGTCAAATCCAATCCGTATATGTAGGCTTCGGCTTGCGATACGTTGAATTTTACAATGAAACGCAAAACAAAATCCCTTGTGCATTTGTGCAGGGGATTTTTTGCACTTTAAGAATTAACTGCTTTTTGGCACTGGTGAAAAACCTTACTTTCTTTTTCTATCGCAAAAAGAAAGTAACAAAGAAAAATACTCTTTGAGTGTTTGGATTTCGTTGCCTGCGGGCAACGACAAGGGCTCCGCCCCTCGACCCCGCAATTTTTTCAAAAAAATTGATTAAAACTTTAATTAAAAACCCCCAACTAAAGTTTTTTGTCACCCTTTTTTTCAAAAAAGGCTTAGCAGGCATAGCCTGCAGGGGTGTGGGCAAAGCCCACTTTATTAACTTTTTTGATAGATACCGCATATAATGGAGGAAAGCATGAAAAATTATATCGTAAGAGCGTTGTCAGATGACGGTGGCGTGCGTGCATTTGTCGCTGTGACCACAGAGCTATGCAATGAGGCACAGCGAGTACACCAGACCTATCCAGTCGCTTCAGCGGCACTAGGCAGGCTATTAACGGGCGGCGCAATGATGGGAACGATGCTTAAGGGTGAAAAGGATGCCATTACCTTACAAATAAAAGGCGATGGTCCATTAGGTGGTGTGGTGGTGCTGACAGATGCATCGGCAAACGTCAAGGGCTATGTACATCATCCGCAAATAGAAATTCCCAGTCAACCCAATGGCAAATTAGATGTTGGTGGTGCAATTGGCTATGGTACATTGACCATCATTCGTGATTTTGGCATGAAAGAGCCTTATGTCGGGCAAGTGCCTTTGATGACTGGCGAAATTGCAGAAGATTTGACGCTTTATTTTGCACAATCCGAACAAACACCTTCAGCGGTAGCTTTAGGCGTATTGGTAGACAGAGATTTATCGGTGCGTGCGGCAGGTGGCTTTATCATTCAACTCATGCCAGATGCACATCCTAAGCTTTCTGAGATGATTGAAAAAGCCGTGCAAGATGCCACGCCAATTTCAACATTGGTTGACCAAGGGCTGTCGGGTGAGGAAATTTTACACACCATTTTACCAGCCGTGAAGTGGTCGAAAAGCGAAAGAATTGCAACGCAATATCAGTGTGATTGTAGCACTGACCGCATTGAACGAGCACTCATAAGCCTAGGCGCAAAGGAACTTGGCGAAATCATTACAGAGCAAGGGCAAGCGGAACTCACCTGCCATTTTTGTACCAAGCGTTATCATTTTGACAAGGATGCATTGGTACAATTGTTAGCAAGTGCGACGAGTAGAAGCTGATATGTAATGGACAGTTACTGTGTTGATATTGTGCGCATGCGTGGTCGTGCAGCCACCCATTGAAACGGAAAATATAGAATAATAGGTATTTGGAGAATTCGGGCGTTTGGGTGAGATATTAATAGCATTGTCACAGTAATCTGTCCAATTGGCTGTATTTAGGCAGAAGTTTGCTTGATTTTATTCGCCAGATTTTGTATACTATCACTTGTCGCTAATTCAGGCGACGAAGATGGGAGCATAGCTCAGCTGGGAGAGCATCTGCCTTACAAGCAGAGGGTCATAGGTTCGAGCCCTATTGTTCCCACCATCTTTTGGCCTGGTAGTTCAGTTGGTTAGAACGCTAGCCTGTCACGCTAGAGGTCGAGGGTTCGAGCCCCTTCCAGGTCGCCATTTTTTTTCTTTGTAGGCAGAAATGCCTCTGT
>JACMMQ010000235.1 GCA_014378955.1 Clostridia bacterium | reverse complement strand
TTATTCATTTCAGTAAGATAAACACCCGGCTGAATGCTTACATTTTCAATTCCAAATTGTTCCAGTTCTACCTGCAGGCCTTCTGTTATACTTTCTACTCCAAACTTTGAAGCGAGGTAGGGAATCATATAAGGCAAAGTGTGTCCGCTTGCACCGGAAGTGAGATTTATAATCAACCCTTTTCTTGCTTTACGCATGGAAGGCAATACATCCTGGTAGGTACGGATGACTCCATAAAAATTAGCCTCGAACATCTGGCGGATTTGTTCAATACTGTAAGCCTCTAATAAACCAAAGCCAGCTACTGCAGCATTGTTTACCAATACATCAATACCCCCGTATTTTGATAAGACTTGCTCAAAAGCATTGCTCACAGAAGCATCGGAAGTTATATCAATATCTACTACTTCTACATTGGCCAATGCAGCCAATTCTTTGGCAACAGTCTTATTTTTGCCATTTGTACCACGCATACCTGCTAATACAGTATGTCCTTCTTTTGATAAGGTGATGGTCATTAATTTGCCAAAGCCTGTACTCGTTCCAATTATGAATATTATCTTGCTCATTTATTTAATAATTTCACGGTTTACTGCCAAAAAAATTACAACCGACTACAAACAGAATATTTAAAGCAACCCATTGTTTGGAATGTAATTGGATATAGAAACTTTTGGTCACCCATTTTAATTCTTGCAGGTTTTGGTTGCTGGCTCCTTTTTCAATTTACTCTACCCAAACCAATTAGTGAGATGCAGGAATTCCCTTCTGCACAGGAACGATGAATTTTATTGTTTTCCCAACAATAACCTGATGCGTTGGGTCAACCATCTCAATTAGAATATGGTGGGGACCTGGCGTTAGTTTATTGATAATAATTGGCTGGTCGCTTGCATCAATCCAACGCCACGGCCCATCATCAACAGTTATGTGAAGGTGTCCAACCCTTGGTGAGACCTTTAACGCTGCCGGGCCATAAACTGGTAAGATGCGTAGATTTTCTGTTCGGTATTGCAAAACTACACGGCCTAAGGCTAACTGATCCGGCAAAGGAGAATCTACCACCAGTTTAGCTGGGGGCTCGGAAGTTAGCGGTGTCAAGGGATCGACCCCTCGAACTTCTCTGGCCGACGGTTGTGCCGAAGTCTGCGAAGTAAGTCCCAGTGCCAAAGCTGCCATAGGTAATAGATACATTGCAATTCTGGCATGTTTTGCCTGGAAGGATAAGAAGCCCTCCAATATCTTAACACTTAGAAGATGCATTGTTCAATGTTTAATTGTGATAATGAATTATTATTTCCCATTTTCAACTATACTTCTACCTGTACTGGCACCAAGACATTTTTTATAATTCCCAGACATCAAATTTATTTTATGCGAGGTATTTTTTTAGTTCGGCTGCTGCATGAACAAATAAAGATTTTACAGCAGGCACCTCCGCCAACCCATTTAACAATCCAAAATCATGAATCATTCCATTGTAACGTATAGTTGTTACAGTTACTCCGGCTTCATCCAGCTTGCGACCATACGCCTCACCTTCATCACGTAAGATATCATTCTCCGCAACCTGGATGAGCGTTGGAGGTAATCCCTT
>JACMMQ010000234.1 GCA_014378955.1 Clostridia bacterium | reverse complement strand
ATACGCTTGGTTGAGCGTGACAAAAACCATGCCTGTGTCATCATTTGGTCGATGGGCAACGAATCTGGGTATGATGTCAACCATATTAACATGGCAAAATGGACGAAAAATAGAGATGCTTCTCGCCTTGTACATTATGAAGGCGCAGCGGCGCATTATAAAGGAAATGCTGATATTTCCTGTCTAGATATGAATAGTAGAATGTACGCAAGTACTGAAGAAATGCTTACGTATGGGCAGGATGAGAACCAACAAAAACCATTATTCCAATGTGAATATTGCCATGCAATGGGCAATGGGCCTGGCGATTTGCAGGATTATTGGGATATTATGTATAAATACCCCAATCTCATGGGTGGTTGTGTTTGGGAATGGACAGATCATGGTGCTAAAACCAAAAATGCGGACGGTATGGACTATTATGCGTACGGTGGCGACTTTGGCGATATGCC
This sequence comes from Clostridia bacterium, assembly GCA_014378955.1. Classification (GTDB taxonomy): domain Bacteria; phylum Bacillota; class Clostridia; order SK-Y3; family JACMMQ01; genus JACMMQ01. Next base: position 1,570 of record JACMMQ010000234.1, on the reverse strand, counting down.
AAACGATGGCAATTTCTGCTTAGACGGCTTGGTATATCCTGACCGCACCCCACATACTGGCTTAATTGAGCTTAAAAAGGTCATTGCGCCTATCAAAACAGAGGCAATTGACCTACAAACAGGCAAGCTACTTATTCACAACCTGTATGACTTTATTGATTTGTCGCATGTCGCAATGCATTGGACAATTGAAAAGGATGGTGCTTTATTGATTCAAGGGGATGTGCCAAACCTTTGTGTAAAGCCAGCTACAGCGAGCGAGGTTACATTGCCTTATACATTACCAACAGATGCAGGTCGTTATTATTTAAAGGTTACTTATACCTTAAATCACGATACCGCTTGGGCGAAAAAGGGGCATGAACTTACTTTTGACCAATTTGAATTGCCTGTTCCTAAAGCTACACGAAATGCTTGTGTAGCGCATGGTGACAGCCTATCAATGCTTCAAAATGATGACATCGTCACAATCAACGGCTTTGATTTTGAATACACGTTTGATTTGCATCGTGGTGGCTTTACAAAGCTTAACAAAAATGGTGTGGCGCTGATTTGTGACTTGCCCAAATTTAACATTTGGCGTGCCCCAATTGATAATGATATGAATATTGTGAACCAATGGCGTAATGAAGGCTATGACCGTATGCAGACGCACATTTACGAAAGTAAAATTGCGCAAGTACGAGAGGATAGCATCTCCTTTGAAGTGAAGCTTTCGTTGGGCGGATATATTAAGCGTCCTGTTATACATGCAGACGCTACCTGGACCGTGCTTGCGAGTGGTGAAATTACCGTAGACGGCAATGCGAATGTGCGTGAGGGGCTGCCATTTTTACCACGTTTTGGCTTGCAGCTCGTGATGCCAAAAGGCAACCGTGCCGTATCCTATTTTGGTTATGGTCCACACGAAAGCTACATCGACAAGAAAAACAGCAACTATAAGAGCAAATTCACCACTGATGTAAACGGCCTATTTGAAAATTATTTGATGCCACAAGAAAACGGCTCACATTATGGCACAGAATGGGCAACCGTGACCAACGATTTTGGTGTTGGCTTACAATTTGTCGGAAAAGAGCAATTTTCCTTCAATGCGGCACACTATACCCCCGAGGATTTGACACATGCCAAACATCCCTATGAACTCAAAAAGCGTAACGAAACCATTGTCAATGTCGACTTCGCGATGAGTGGCATCGGCTCTAACTCATGCGGTCCAGCTTTGTTAGAAAAATACCAAGTCAAGCAAACGCAAATACCATTTGCTTTGACCCTTGCACCTGTTTCGTTGGAGGATTAGGATGCCGTACCGTGGGCGCTGCCCACACCCGCCCCTTTTTGAAAAAAGGGGACAAAAACTTTAATAGGGGTTTTTAAATTAAAGTTTTAATCAATTTTTTTCAAAAAATTGCGGGTTTCAAAAGGGTGGAACCCTTTGTCGTCGTCCGAAGACGACGAAACCTAAACACTCAAAGAGTATTTTTCTTTGTTACTTTCTTTTTGCGATAGAAAAAGAAAGTAAGGTTTTTTCACTTTTAATTAGAAGAGCTACTTTGCAACCAATGTTGCT
>JACMMQ010000233.1 GCA_014378955.1 Clostridia bacterium | reverse complement strand
GGAAGTGGTAAAATCGACTGGGGTACAAATGGCGACAATTACGTCATGTTTGAATTCAAAAGCATTTATAGTGGTGTAAATGCACCAGCAGCCATGAACGCTGCAAAAGAAACCTATGCTAAAACTGCAAATCCACCCATCGTTGCACTAAAGCTATACACAAAAGACGGCACATTTATCAAGGATGTTTCAAAAATGGGCTTTGTTTGGGGAATTTGTGAGGATGGACTTTTATTTACAGCGTATGATAGAGGCGATTTAGGCTATTTCTTCTCCAATAACAAGGGCTATAAATACGGGAATTCCCTTGCAATAACGCCTAAAACAGGCCTAGTGTCTGACCTTTCCATACTTAATGACTACGATGCAACTGCAACTGTTTTGAAAGAATCGGAAGTCAAGAAACCGAATGGATTTGTAGATTTAGGTGGCGTTCCAACCAGCTGGGCGGTTTCCGAGGTTGGTTTAGCAAAAAATGAAAGCCTTGTCATTTCGGAAATTACCGATAACTACCAAAAGAATATCACCAGAGAAGAATTTTGCAAATTGGTTGTAAAGCTGTATGCACAAATAGGTGGAGAATTACCAGCAGCAGGCGTATCAAAATTTAAAGATACAAGCACACAAGAAATTGTAATTGCCAATAAGCTCGGTATTGTAAATGGTGTGTCTGAAGTTGAATTTGCCCCAAAGGCAGATATTACAAGAGAGCAAATCGCAGCGATGATGAAAAGAATGATTGACCTTAAAATCAAAACATCCTCTACCAATGACTTGAAAAAATATGCGGATTACAGCAAAGTATCTTCTTGGGCGTTGGACAGCTTAACCTACTTGAATGGGCTGAACATTATCAAAGGCGTGTCTGATACCGAAATTGCACCAAAACAAAATACCACAAGAGAACAGGCGATTTTAATTGCGTATAGAATATTTAAACATTTGTCTCAAAAGTAAGCATTAAGCGGGAATATAACGTGAAAATGCACGTTTTGTGGCGCTTCAATCTAATATTTCAACAAAGCCCTGCGTGATTTTTATCACACAAGGCTTTGTTTTTGTGCAAAAACGTTGGAATAAAGTGATTTGCGTTGCGTGCTTAGTTGATTTGTGTAAAAATGGTTGATTTTGGGAAAGAATTGATATATAATTGCGATTAGGCGTTGGAGGTATTTCGGAATGTTTATCACGCAATTGAATTGAATTGAAAGGAATGGATATATCTATGAGTCAGATAATAAAGAACAGTAGCTTTAAATTTTTAATGGTAGGGGTAGTGGTAATAGTTTGTTTGCTGAATGCTCACTGCAAAAGTTATGCTGTGAATGTTTATGAGGAATGGGATCAAGCCACATTTGACCAAAAACTTTCTGATCCTAGTGGCAGTTTAACCTTGACACAAGATGTTAGGGTTGTTGGCACTGTAGTGCTAAATTGTGAATCAGCATTTACAATAAATGCAGGAAATCACATAATCATGGCTTATGGTGCTTCGGGGGATTTGACTATCAATAACAATCTCAATATTAATGGCGATGGAAGGGTTTGGGATGAATCTTTATTCAGATATTTATATGGGGCTGTCACAACCGAAAATGGCGGATCAGTTCATATAAACGGAAGCAATATCACGTCAACCGCTATTTATGGCGTTGCAGTTTCTTCGTATAATGGCAATATGCAAATAAGCAACGGAACAATTACTGCTAACAATGATAGTGGATTTGCGGTTTATGCAGATGGCGGCACAGTGAACGTTTCAGGGGGAACGATTTCGGCAAGTCAGGCTGATGGCGTAGCGGCGTGTGCGCAATATGGTGGAAAGCTTAACATCACAGGGGGTGTTATTCAAGGATATAGCGCAGGTGTTTCTGCTAGAGGCTATAGCTATGTTAATATAAGTGGAGGTCAGATTACTGGTTCAAGCTATTATGGTGCAGGCGTTTATTCGTACGGAAATAGTAACGGCATGAGTGTAATAAATATTACTGGAGGGAGTATAACATCAACAGGAAAATACGCAACAGCAGTTTGGGCAAACAGTGACGTCGATCATTCAAGCACTGGCAGTGCAATTGTGTTGAGTGGTGATGTGCAGGTTAATGTAGGTGCATTCGCCTCCCAAAAGACTGCAACAGGCAACGGTAAGATTTATGATTTTAGAGGGATAACGGTTATACCTTCAATATCATCTGGTAGCACAACAACAGCAACGAGTACAATAGCTTTTACAAAAACGGAAATTCAAAACAACTCAAATAATCCATTGTGTCCGCTTTCGGCTTCCGGAGCGGTGATAAGATATACCACTGATGGCACTACGCCAACAGCTTATAGCACAATATATACTGTGCCAATTTTAGCAACAGCAAAACTTATATATATTTTAGAGAAGGATGGCTTTGTTAGCAAACCTACTACACTAAATTATTTGATAACGTTAAGCATGGATCTCACAATGGATAAACCGAGCTTGCAAATGCTGTCAAGTGGTCATATTAAGGCTTCAACTCAAATTGCAAATTCAAAAGGCGAAAAAAGTAACATAAAAATCATAGTTTCTCTCTATAATAGTTCAACAAATACACTGAACGAAATATATGTTTTGAATAAAACCTTTGAAGTAAATGAAAGCTTGCTGCTAACACATGAATTTATGAACAAAGATAGCTTAAGTAAGTGTAAAGTCAAAGTGTGTATATTAGATGGCTTTGATACTTTGAAACCAATAGCGGTATCGCAGTGGAATTCAATATAGGTTATCAACCATATGTCACCCTCGAAGCCAATGGTGGAACACGCTTTCGGGACGGGGCGCTTTTTGAACAAAACGAAACTGCAAAAAGTGCCATGTCCCCAAGATGTTCTCTTTTTGTGCAAAAAGTGTTCGCAAGCACGCCTAAAATCATCAAAAAATAATAGAAAGACATAGAGACAAATAAACTGTCGCTACAGTCTGTCGTCTATATATGTGTTCTATATAAAAATTAAAAAAGGAGCTAAACAATATGAGAAAAGTATTGACGTTTATTATGAGCATTACGCTTTTGATAAACATATCCAATGTTGGAAGAGTAGAGGCAATGACTTGGGAGGAACAACAAAGAATTTTTAACGAATTTTTACAAACACGTCCAATCACTGTATGTATTAACGGTGACTATGTAGACTTTGGAGAGGTTCAACCGCAAATGATAAAAGAACGCAATATGGTTCCGTTAAGAGCATTGTTTGAGGCTATGGGAGCGGTTGTTACCTTTGATGATGCGAATAGGAAGGTTTCGGTAAAACGTGATGACATTCACTTATCGTTTATGCTTGAAGACACGATTATACACAAAACCGACTCGAATGGTACGAAAGATTTGGTATGCGATGTGCCATTCACAGTAATGAACGGCAGTGTATATGCGCCTGTGCGGTTTGCATGTGAGGCATTAGGCGGATATGTGAGTTGGGACAACAATAACCGCAGGGTTATGATATTGGATAAGTGGTCATTTAAAAATAGTATAAAAGCAGATGCTCCAGCATTTTACGATTTTTTAGATATGCCGATATTCAAATTAGCCGATTCATCTGTAAACCATAATCAACAAGTAACATTTTTACTTAAAGGTATAGACAAAGAAAATATGGATTCTCAATATGACGTAACGATGTCCGAATACATTCATATAAAAGATGGTAAGATTAAAGCAAATATCGAATGTGACCTAGAAATAAATGGATTGTTTGACTTTTATTCTTATATTTCGGCAATTTTTAAGGTTGATACAAAAAAATTAAAAGATGTGAAGTTTGACATACTGATGGACGACAAAGCCATTTACGTTAAGACCAACGTGCTAAAAGCATTTGAGGTTAGTCCAATCAATAAAGATAGGGCAGAAAATATTTGGATTAAGTTCAAAACACCAGAGGGTAACCCGTTAGTTTATATGATAAATGATGAAACAAAATCATTGTTTGATTTGCTAAGTGCTGCTATTTTTCCTGCCGAAGGTGAATATGACCAACATTATTACGGGTTTAAAAGTAAAGTGGAAAATGTAAAGTATATTCTTACGCTAATCAAAAATAGCGTTAATGATAATTACTTTAAATTCGATAAGAATGATAACGCGAATTTTTCAATTGGTTGGAATCCAAGCACGGACTCAATCAGAAATGCGTTCAAACAGTACAAAGAATGGCAAAAGCCGTTCCAGTTTAGTAACAGCCGAGATTTTTATTATGATTACAAAACCAAAGCGTTCAATTTTGATAAAAAGCCGAATATGTCTCTTACAGAAAGTGAGGTCAAAAGCATATCCGATTATACCCACCAAATCAATATCGCATTTAGTGTTAAAGATTCAACCATTTCGCTTTTTGATATGCATTATGATTTATTACGTGAAAATTATAATGATGGTTGGAATGTGACTTTTAAGTTTGAAGCAAACAGTATAGACGAGCCTAAAAAGGCAGTAGAACCTATCGTGATGCCAGACAATAAGCATGTAATAGACTATGATACGATAGGAAAGTTAATATTTTTTCCGTACACTGACATAAATTATAATTTATTACAAACGGTTGATCAATACAACTATAGTTCGGAAAATTAATCATATGAATAGATATTAGACACATATAGCGCCACTTTGGGATGTGCGTTTTAGTTTTTGCGCTACTTACTGTATTTCGGTGAATAAAATGGACGGTGGTTCAACCACCGTCCTGTAAGAGCGTATACACATTTTTTGCTTAAGTACGTATGCCTATCGGTTTTTGGTGTAACAGCTGTTGGTACACCTTTGAGCCTTGCTTGAAGTCGTTTGAAAAATGGCAGTCATAGGTGATGCACATTGAGTCCATCACACGGCAGACGTCCGTTAAAATTGCGATCATGTTTTGCTTAATCGCAATAAAGACGGTATCGCTACGCTCTTCGGTATTACAGGTGACCGAAAGCACATCGTGGATATGCTCCCCTGACATAAGCTGGTTCATAATGATTTTCTTGCGTTCAGGATCTAAAAAGCTTTTGGATACTAAGGTAACAACATATTTTGGCTGCATGGTAAAGTCTCCTTTAACTGATTAGTAGATTATTCTATGCTCGAACTTCATAAAATATGCATATTGCTTATACGCCGATTACATCGCATTGCGATATTTGGTTATATTGTACTAAATTTTGTGATAAAATACAAGCGAATTATAAATAAAGGTAAAACAATTTTGAAAGCATTGCATTTCGATAGTATTTGCATTATAATGGAAGGGAATATGGGCAATTGGAGAAATAGTTTGAAAGAAACTTCGTTTCCTTCAAACTAATCTTGATTGAAGGCACCGCCGAAATTTTC
>JACMMQ010000026.1 GCA_014378955.1 Clostridia bacterium | reverse complement strand
CGAAATCCAAACACTCAAAGAGTATTTTTCTTTGTTACTTTCTTTTTACGATAGAAAAAGAAAGTAAGGTTTTACCTATATCAAAAGTTGATATTTCCTATAACACAAAAAAGGGACAGCACTCAACCGTCCCATATACTTCATTGTATAAAATTATATTGCCTGTTTGACTTGCATTCTCACATGGTACATGCTTTCAAACAGTTTTTTGCTGGTGGTTGTTTTTACAAATTTACGATTTATACTCTCGATAGAGGCTGGGGCGATGTTGTCCTCGAAAATATTGACGATAAAATCCGCTTCCACCAATATTTGAAATTCTATATCATCAATACGGTCATAGCTATGATGATGCCCGATGAGGTAGCATATTCTATCGATGATGCATTTTTCTATGCCAAACTGTTTTAAAATTTTTCTAGCGACGGGCGGTCCTTCTGCCTCTTGGTAGGTGCCGTTGCAATTACCGTACTTCTTCTCACATTCCTTGATGCCGATATCGTGAAGCAGTGCTGCTGCCTCTAGCACAAAAAGATAATCTCCGCTTAATCCTTCGGACTGTCCGACGATTTTTGCAAAGCTATATACTTTCATCGCATGATTAATGCGTTTCACATCACCGTCAAAATATTCCATCATTTTCATTGCTATTTGAGCAATCATGTCATTTCCCCCACTATGCATAAACTCTGGCTAGCAATTCCACTATCAATAATGGCGTTCGCTAAATTATTACCATATATTCATTATAGCACAACTACATATTTAGGAATATGTCACAATGACTGAATATTTTCGATAATCCTTATATAATATGTCACATTTAGACCTGTTTTAATCATTTCGACGGCTAATGACACCAAAATTAAGCCTCAAATCGCAAGCTAATATCCATCGCCTTGATGGTGTGGGTGATTGCGCCTATGGAAATAATATCTACGCCTGTTTGTGCAACCGCTCGCAAATCCTTTTCGCCCATGTTGCCGGATGCTTCCACCAGCGCTCGACCGTTAATCAGTGCGACCGCCTGTGCCATCATAGGGATGTCCATATTATCCAGCATAATGACGTCCGCTAAAGCGTCCAACGCTTCTTGTACCTGTGCTAAATTCTCGGTTTCTACCTCTATTTTTATCAAATGCGGTACATACGCCTTAGCCGCTAACACCGCTTGTGTGATGCCGCCAGCCGCACGGATGTGATTGTCCTTAATCAGCACACCATCCGATAAATTGAAACGATGATTACGTCCACCGCCCATGCGAACCGCATATTTTTCAAGCATTCTAAGCCCTGGGGTGGTTTTTCTGGTGTCTGTAATCGCCGCCTTTGTACCGCTCACCATTGCCACCAGCTGTGCGGTTTGCGTTGCAATGCCTGACATTCTTTGTAAAAGGTTGAGCGCTACACGCTCCGCCATTAAAATAGCCGCCGCTCGCCCTGAAAGCGTTGCTAAAACATCCCCACAGTTGACGTGCTGTCCTTCTTGTTTTAATAATATAACTTGTGTGCTAGCGTCCACGGTTTGCATCACACGTGCAAATACGGCTATGCCACACAGCACACCCTCTTGCTTGGCAATGAGCTTGGCTTGTGCTTGCTTGTCTTTTGGAATGGTGCTTTCGGTGGTCAAATCACCCCAACCGATGTCCTCCTCCAAGCTATTTTGAATAATTTTATCTAATAATGCAAGTTGCATAACGTTCTCCTTAAACACAATCTTCTCTATAATGTGCACCGACATTGTCCGTGCGATTTAAGCTACCGTTTAATATTTCCATACCCACCGATGCCATATTGAGCACCTCAATGTAAAGTAGGCTCGGGACAGAAGCGCTTTCCAATACGCTTAAAATGCTCTTAAGCTTTTTGATGCCCTCTTTGATGGTCTTTTCGGTACGGATAATACCGCCTGCATGATGCATCACTTGTTGTATTTCAAGCTTAAAGCCCTCTAAATTGAACAGTCCATTCGCATAAGGTGGTGCGATAAAGCAATCCTCAAATACCTTCGTTTGCGTTAAATCCTTTAGTCGGTTGATGTCCTCCGCACATTTACGTGCAAATACCAAGCATTCCAAAAGTGAATTACTCGCCAAGCGGTTTGCGCCATGCACCCCGATATTTGCCGCCTCGCCACATGCATATAACCCCTTCAAATTGGTCTTGCCATCCAAATCAGTGACAATACCGCCCATAAAATAATGCTGCACAGGGCACACCTTAATCCATTGCTTGCTGATATCGGTGCCTTGCTCCAAGCAATATTTATAAATATTTGGAAAACGGTTGATGATAAATTCCTTGTCATGCGCCGTTATATCTAAGAAAACGTATGGTACGCCACTTTTTAAAATTTCTCGTGTGATTTCACGTGCAACAATGTCACGAGGTGCTAAATCTGCCAACGGATGCTTTGTTTGCATAAACGGTTCGCCCTTGTGGTTGCGCAAAACGCCCCCCTCGCCCCGTACTGCCTCTGAAATTAAAAAACTACGTCCGCTAGATTGTTCATCATACAGTGCGGTGGGATGAAACTGCACAAACTCCATCATTGCGGTTTTTGCACCAGCACGTAAAGCAGCGGCGATGCCGTCACCCGTGGCAATTTCAGGATTGGTGGAGAATGGATATAGTGCGCCAATCCCACCCGTGCAAAGGATGACCGCTGGTGCTGTCAGCAAGCGGAATTGCCCTTTGACATAGAGAATTACCCCCTGTGTAATGTCGTCCTTCGTCCATACATCTAATAAAAAGGCATTGCCAATTTCTGTAATATTGGGGGCTAATGCGACCAATTCCTTTAAACGATCCACCACTTCCTTGCCCGTCTCGTCTCCGCCACAATGCACAATACGCCGTCTGGAATGTCCACCCTCCATGGTGGTTTGTAGCTGACCATTTGCTTTTAGGTCAAATGCCACATTCCATGTGAGCAAGCGTTCAATCTCATTCGGCCCTTCGTTGACAAGCATACGCACCGCTTCTGGATTACACATGCCAGCGCCAGCCGTCATCGTATCCTCAAAGTGCTTTTGCTCACTATCGTCAGGGTTTAAAACCGCAGCGATACCCCCTTGCGAAAGATAAGAATTGCTCTCGTCCTCTGTCGATTTAGACAGTAAAGCCACCTTAAGCTTTGGGTCAAGATGAAGGGCCGCATACAGCCCTGCAATGCCCTCGCCTACGATGACGACGTCAAATGCTGTTCTTTCAATATTATTAATATGTATCGGAAATACGTATTTTCTCATCATGTTTTACACCCTCTCGTTAGCAATCAAGCCAAGCTTAAACCGCTAACATTTTGTCCAATGCCTGCCTTGCCTTTTCAATGGTTAAATTGTCAAGCTTCATTTCATATTGGTTATATTGTAACGCCTCAAATACATTTTCCAAGGTGGTCTTTTTCATGTTTGGACACAATAACCCTGACGAAAGCATATATAATTTTTTGAGTGGATT
>JACMMQ010000232.1 GCA_014378955.1 Clostridia bacterium | reverse complement strand
GCATTCTACCTGGGTGTAAACGTTCTTTATAAAGCACGTTTTCAGGGGGCACCTCTAATACGCCCACTTCAGAGGACAAAATGAGCAAATCGTCCTTGGTGACATAGTAGCGGGCAGGACGTAAGCCGTTGCGGTCAAGCACTGCGCCAACCTTTGTACCGTCTGTAAAGCACATCGCCGCAGGGCCATCCCAAGGCTCCATCAAGCAGCTATGGTATTCATAAAAGGCTTTTTTGTTGTCGCTCATGCTCTCGTGGTTTTGCCAAGGCTCAGGAATCATCATCATTGCCGCATGTGGCAACGAACGACCTGAAAGCACTAAAAATTCAAGGCAGTTGTCAAACATCGCTGAGTCACTGCCGTCTTGGTTGATAATCGGGCATACATTTTTAATATCTGATCCAAAATGGTCAGATGCAAGCATCGCTTGACGTGCATTCATCCAGTTAACGTTGCCACGCAGGGTGTTGATTTCACCATTGTGAATGACATAACGGTTCGGATGTGCACGCTCCCAGCTCGGGAAGGTGTTGGTGCTATAACGTGAATGCACCAATGCCAAAGCGGTTTCAAGTGTAGGATCGCTTAAATCTTTATAAAATAAATCGACTTGTTCAGCCGTTAACATCCCTTTATATACAATGGTTTTGCACGATAAACTCGTGACATAGAAGTATTCACAAGCATCCTCCTTCGCATAGCGAATGGCATTTTCCGCACGCTTGCGAATGGTATAAAGCTTGCGCTCAAAGGACACACTATCAGTAACGCCCTCACCCTTGCCAATAAACACCTGACGGACAAATGGCATGCATGAAAGCGCCATACTGCCGAGCATGGTGCTATCGGTTGGCACATCACGCCAGCCCAATAAAACCTGTCCTTCCTCTAAGATGATTTGTGCAAAGCGTGTTTCAGCGCAAGCACGATCGTCTGCATCAGGGGACATGAAAAGCATCCCTACGCCGTATTCACCTGCATCGGGTAAGCCAAAGCCTAATTTTTCACAAGCTGTTTTTAAAAATGTGTGTGGCAATTGTATCAGCAAGCCAGCACCATCACCTGTATTTGGCTCACAGCCAACGCCGCCACGATGCGTTAAATTCATCAGAATGGTTAACGCCTGCCGTACCGTTTCGTGTGCTTGCTTGCCTTTGATGTTCACGACGCAGCCAATACCACAAGCATCATGTTCAAATTGCGGATCATAAAGACCCTGTTTTTGGGGATATCCTTTAAATTTCATTGCATACAACCTCTCTAAACGCCATTATTTCATTATATATAATTTTACGCCTAAAATGTGAAAATTGTCTGTTGCCTCAATTAAACTAGCTTGAAAATTTTCGCATGGAGTATATTATACACTATTTTTTGTCGAATGAAAAGAGGTTTTTTGCGCAAAAATTAGCCGTTTGAATGCTTACATTGTGTTGTGCATGCGTAAGTTTTACATTCTTAGTGTAAAATAGCTAACAAAACGGACTTGTAATGCTTGCAGCTGTAAGTGTACATGCCCTTTCTGCAAGTTGTGCATCATTGGAACACTTATGAAAGTTTTACATATATTGCACATAGTTTTGAACAAAACAGAGGAAAAATTTGTACACTATTTTTTGTTAATATATGTATAACGGCGTTGAAAGCCCCATTTTTCATCACCCTATTATTTCCCATGCTAACAATTGTAAATTTGCTATTTGGACAAATTTCGTTATTGGAAATTCAAAAGAAGTATGCTATAATACTATGATGAATACAATGTATTAGTTGTGCCTAGTTGATTGACATCGACTACACACAGCATTTTAAAAATATAGGGGGCAATACAATGGCTCAAAAAAAGACGGTGTGTGTACTATTTGGCGGACAATCGACCGAACATGAGGTATCTTGCATTTCTGCAGCATCGGTCATTACACACTTGGACAGCACAAAGTATGACATCATGACCATCGGCATTACAAAGGACGGTAGATGGTTACATTACCAAGGACCACAAGAGAAAATAGCCAACGGCGAATGGCAAAGTGGCTTGGTCAATCGGGTTGCGATTACACCCGATGCGTCCGAGCAGGGCATTATGCGTTGGCGTGAAGATAGTCAAACGGGCGAAATCGCTGCAACAAAGGCAAAAATCGATGTGGTATTTCCTGTGCTACATGGCAAATATGGCGAGGATGGCACGGTGCAGGGACTTTTAGAGTTGGCTAACATTCCGTATGTCGGCACTGGGGTGCTTTGCTCGGCGGTGAGCATGGATAAGGCATTTGCCAAAATTATTTTCAAGCAGGCTGGCATTGCACAGGCGGACTGGCTGGTGGTGGATTTACATGTAAGCGACAGCATAGACGATCATATCCAAGCGGTTGAAAAACAGTTTACATATCCTTGCTTTGTGAAGCCTGCCAATACAGGCTCGTCCATTGGCATTTCCAAGGCGCACAACCGTGTGGAATTGTCAGAAGCGATAAACTATGCGGCGAAATTTGACCACAAGATTTTGGTGGAGGAATTCATCAACGGGCGTGAAGTGGAATGCGCTGTGCTGGGCAATGCACAAGCACAGGCATCGGTGGTGGGTGAAATAGAGCCTGCAAACGAATTTTACGACTATGACGCCAAATACCACGATGCGGCAAGCAAGCTAACCATACCCGCACAATTAGATGAACGCACTACAAAAGAAATACAAGCACTTGCGCTCCGTGCGTTCCATGCCGTGGATGGTAGTGGGCTATCGCGTGTGGATTTCTTTGTCCAGCATCAAACAGGCAAGGTGTACATCAATGAAATTAACACGTTGCCCGGCTTCACGAGCATCAGCATGTATCCCAAGCTGTGGGAGGCTTCCGGCATTGGGTATTCTGAGCTTTTAGACCGTTTGATTGCTTTGGCATTTGAAAAAAAGAGCAAGAACTAAGGGGGATAGACCATGGATGATCGTGCCATTGGGGTATTTGACTCTGGGTTGGGTGGATTGACGGCGGTCAAGCAGTTGATGGCACAGCTCCCCCATGAGCGTATTGTTTATTTCGGGGACACTGGGCGTGTGCCATACGGGACACGCTCGGTCGAAACCGTTATCAAATATGTCATGCAGGACATACGCTTTTTAATGCAATTTGATTTAAAAATGATTGTGGTCGCTTGTGGTACAGCAAGTGCCATCGCACTAGACACCGCAAAAGCAAGCTTTGATTTGCCCATTATCGGCGTGGTGGAATGGGCGGCTAAACAAGCGGTACATGTTAATCGCAATGGCAAAATCGGTGTGATTGGTACACAGGGCACCATCGCAAGTGATGCGTACGCACGCAATATCAAGGCGGTTGAACCGAAAAGACAGGTGCTTTCCATTGCTTGTCCGCTGTTTGTACCGTTGGTGGAAAATGGCTATTTAGACCATGCCGCAACCGCTATGATTGTTGCGGAATATTTACAGCCACTCAAGGATGCCAGGGTGGACACCCTTATTTTAGGCTGTACACACTATCCCTTGTTAAAAAAGGTGATTGCGCAATTTATGGGGGATGATGTTCACTTAATCGACCCTGGTGTAGCAATCGCCACGCATGTACATACGATCTTGCAGCAACAGGATATGCTTAGCGTAACAAACATATCCCCTACCTTTCGATATTTTGTAAGTGATAGTGTAGAGAATTTTGCTCGCTTGGGGAGCGTATTTTTACAACGACCCATTTTAGAATTGGTTGAAAAAGTGGATATAGAGAGGTTTTAAACTGAAATGGATAAAAAAGACGTAATAATATCCGTAATCGGGCAACATCACATGGACGATGATACCGACCAAACTGAGCTGATGACACAGGGCGATTTTTATAAAAAGGGTGCACATTATTACGCCGTGTATAAGGAAACGATGATGACTGGTATGCAAGGTACAACCACCACGCTCAAAATCGGGACACACAAGCTATCACTCATGCGGTTTGGCACCACCAATACCCAAATGATTTTTGAAAAGGGGCAACGGCACAGCTGTCATTACGATACCGCTCACGGCATGTTCACGATGGATATTTTCGCCCATCAGGTGGACATTGCAGTGGATGAAAACGGCGGAGAAATCAAAGTGTCGTACGACATGGCGCTAGACAACATTGCAATGGGACGGAATGATTTTGTTGTAAAAATTACGAGGGTGAATGAGAGCACGCAGTGGGCGCTGCCCACGCCCGCCCCTTTTTGAAAAAAGGGGACAAAAACTTTAGTTGGGGATTTTATAATTAAAGTTTTACTCAATTTTTTTCAAAAAATTGCGGGGTCAAGGGGT
>JACMMQ010000231.1 GCA_014378955.1 Clostridia bacterium | reverse complement strand
TTTGTTAGCAATGTCATCAATTTCCGTCTTTAATGCTAGGTATTCTTTACCGATTTGTTCAGCATCAATGGTTTGCAATGTGCCAGATGCGCCTTGAACAGCCAACTCTCTCATTCTCTGCATGATGTTTTGCGCTTCGCCCAATGCACCTTCAGTTGTTTGAATAAGGGAAATACCATCCTGTGCGTTTCTAGAAGCTTGATTAAGACCTTTAACCTGTGCTCTCATTTTTTCAGAAATAGCAAGACCAGCAGCATCATCGCCAGCTTTGTTAATTCTAAAACCTGAAGAAAGTTTTTCCATTGATTTACCAGCACTGACACTGTTGATACCTAACTGACGGGTTGTGTTGTTCGCTTGAATGTTATTATTAATACGCATTTGAATTTCCTCCTTGAATTTTTTAGTGGCATCCCTGCCCTATACTATGATTAAACTAATATTTTCACTTTTATTCGTTCTTTTTTGCAGTGGGCCCTACCACGCTAAAGCACTTGTAAAAGTAAAAGCATGTTTAACGTTTACATTAATATTATCGTCTTGACTTCTGTAATACTTTATAGCAATTTCAAATTATTTATAGAAATAAATGTTACTGTATGTTTGATATACTAAATATGCCATTTACCCTTACGCATGACCGTTTAAGTCGCTTAGCTTTTCCAAGACACCCTTTTGAAACTTTGACGATTCAATGTTCGAATGGATGGTTTCAGCTAAAAGCTCTTCTCGCAAAACCTTCACATCTCTTGGTGCATCAATGCCTATTCTCATCTTTTCCTCATCAAGCTCTAGGATCGTAATACGAATGTCCTTGCCAATTAGGATGGATTCCCCTTTTTTGCGTGTCAGTACCAGCATTATTCCGCCCCCCTACTGATGAGCTCTTGGTATACCTCAAAAATCGGTGTCCTAATTTGATATTTTGCATCCTGCAAGACCATTTGCTTGCCTAGCATATTGCTTGTATTGATGATAATGGGTGCTGTAAAATTCGCAGTCATCTTGGTATAATCGTCTGGTATAACGACTACTGCAAGCACTAAAATGTCCGCTGGCTCTTTCGCATCTAGCGCTAGTATCGTTTCGTCATCAATGTCAAAGCTGTATGCAGGCATGTAAAGAAATGGGTTTATGACAATCAATGCCACAGCTTCACTTTCAGTGTATTGGAGGTATTTAAAAGGCAAGTCCTTTTCAGGAGAAAGCAAGACGTACTGCTTAAAGTCTTCTAAGCCAAGTATCCCCTCTTTAAATGTAATCACTTTTTCTTCTGAAAGATTGTTTGCGAAAATTTCAACTGTCTTTGTCAATGTCATGACCTCTTCTCAATGATTATTTGCTATTCATTTAATCACTGTCGTCAATTTAACCAGCGTTTTTCGTAGGGGCAGGCCTTGTGTCTGCCCAAATGTACTAAATTCGGGCGGACATAAAGCCCGCCCCTACGGTAAATATGCATGTAATTTCTCTTAAGTTGACGACCGTGAATAGGTAATTGCCAAATGCATCTTTAAATGTTATGGTTAACTATCTTACGTTAATTTTTTCTGCCTGTCAATCAAGAGCGCATACAACGTGGAATCTCATACACGGAGATTATAGTGCTAGAAAATACGAGATTCCTCACTACGTTCGGAATGACAACAAAGGGCGGGGTAAACGCATGCGTAAACAAATTGTAATCAAGTTAATGCCTTTCTTAGCGTTAATTTTTTCCGCCTGTCAATCAAGAGCGCATACAACGAGGAATCTCATACACCGAAATTATAGTGCCAGAAAATACGAGATTCCTCACTATGTTCGGAATGACAACAAAGGGCGGGTTTGTGGCGTTTTGCAATTACCTATATTCATTTAATTTAAGGAGCAGAAATAAATTCTGCCCCTAATATTTTACCTAACATATCTAACCTATAAAATCAACCAGTGTCTTTGAAATGATTTTCGACCCTACTGACATAGCTGCTTCAAAAACCATCTCTTGCATTTTGAGCTCCATGATTGATTTTTCCACTTCGATACCGTCCACCTGTGATAACATGGTTTTGTAATTATATTCGTCTGTTTCTAAACGGCTGGTGAAAAAATCTAATCGATTGGATTTCCCGCCCACTTCGCCTAAAAGCGAAAGTACCTTTTCTTGCTTACCCTGCACCAAGTCGATGGATGCACTTATACCCTCTGAATCGTTATTTTCTAAAGCATTTTTTAAATTATTTAATATTGCAAACATATTATTATCCCCAAATCCCATGACATCAATGCCGTTAAATGAAATATCCATGTTTGCACCCAAGCCCAGCTGATAATTCAAGCTCTGTGATGAGAGTGATTCTAGGGTTGCTGCGTTAGCAGGCTGCGATAGGTCGTTGACGTTGTTTTCATTATAAAACAAAACGCTCTCGCCACTAACATCCTTGACCTCAAATGGCTTTTGCGTTGTATTTGCGCCACCAAAAACATATCTACCAGAAAACGAGGTGTTTGCAGCCACAAGGATTTGTTGTGTAAGCTGCTCGACTTCGTTTGCTATGGCTATTCTTTCTTCCGCGCCATTTGTTCCATTTGCACCCTTATCGGCTTGCTCATAAATTCTTGAAAGCAGGGAATTCATCTCGTCCAATGAGCTTTCTGTTTGCCCCATCCACTCTTGTGCTTCTATAACATTGTTCGTATATTGTTCCACCTTGGACAAGCTTGTTCTGATACGCATAGATTTGCCCGCAGCAATAGAATCATCCGATGCACGAAAGTTCTTTTTTTGCGTTGCAACCTGCGTTTGCAATTTATCCAGTTTAGAAGTGTTTTTATTAAGACTATTGCCAAAGTTTGCCACCAGCATTGCATTTGTAATACGCATATTTCTCATCGCCTTTCATTCTGTACACAAAACTTAACCTAATCTATTAATGAGGATGTCTAAGTTTTCATCAATTTTTTTAATCATGCTTGCAGCTGCTGAATAGGCATGTTGAAACTGAATCATATTGGTCATTTCTTCGTCTATTGAAACCCCTGATATAGAAATGCGTCTGTTGTTAACGCTTGTTGTTAAAAGCTGTTGGCTGTCATTCTTTTGCGTTGCATTCGCTGATTCCATTGCCAGCTCGGTGGTTATTTCTTTTGTATATTCCTCAAAAGTGCCAACTTCATACGTAATTCCACCAATATCTACCTTGATTTTGCTATCCCTCAAATCTGAAATTAGCGAGATAATCTTGTTATTGCCCATATTGACTGATTCGAGCGAGATATCTTTTATCGTGGCTTTGCGTAAAAAGTACGGACCAACTGTCATCGAAACCAGCAGAAAAGCGAGGCTGAAGATAATCAACCCGAGCGGCATCAACACGCTGTAATAAGTCTTGTAATAACGC
>JACMMQ010000230.1 GCA_014378955.1 Clostridia bacterium | reverse complement strand
TAGCAATGAAAATGAAGCATTAAATTACGAATTTACAAGAAATTATAACACGCTAAAGAAACATGTTAATGAACAATTAGATGGAATTCAGCGGATAATTTTAGATGTTAATAAGTAATTGCATAATATATATAAATATATGGCTTTTAGGTTGATAAGTAGTTTCTCAATGGTTTCTCAATGGTTTCCAAATAAATTTTCAATTAAGGTAATAAAAGCCGTTTAAACCATTGATATTGATGGTTTAAACGGCTTTCTATTATTTTTTAATTCAGTTTCCCAATATGCTAAAAAATACCATAAAAATTGCATTTCGCGTTTTCAAACACTTTTTCTAAAAATCACTATCAAACCGTTGGTATAACAGGACTTTAAGGACATCTTATTATAGTTCCCAAAAGTGACGTTTTGTATTTTCAGTTACACAAGGTTTAATGCGAATTAGTATCGGGACGGGAAACCCGTCCCCTACATTATCCCTTCCCAAAACAAAAGCAGCTACGAAATTAAAACCTTCGTAGCTGCTTTTATTTTATACCTTTTGAACCGTCAACGTCACTTTTTCACCATTGATATGCCATTCCTTCATATAACCCTCTGTGATATGCTCATGCATATCATTTGCAAGCACCTCGGAGGCGATAAATGCATTGTTTTGGTGCATGATGGTGGCAATTCTCGCATTGTCCTTGTAGCCTACTAAAATGTGATCCTCCACCTCAAACCCTGCTTCCTTGCGCATGGTTTGTAGCTTTGAAATGATTTCACGCACAAAGCCCTCTTGTATAAGCTCCTCTGTCAGGTTGGTGTCTAGCACCACTGCACATTCGCCGTCTGCTTCTGATACGAAGCCTACCTTTTGAGCGGTTTCTGGGATAACATCCTCAAGTGCCAGTGCCACATGCTCACCATTTACATCAAATGTTATCATACCGCCCGATTGCAGGACGTCCATTGCTTCATTGCCGTTTAAGGTCTTTAAGAACTCTCCAATTTGTGGTAATAATTTGCCATACTTTTTACCCAACGTTCTAAGCTGTGGCTTGAAGGTGTAGGTGGTAAATTCCTTTACATTGTCTGTAAATGCCACGCTCTTTACATTCAATTCGTCCGCTACCAACGCCGTCATAAGCGCTGGCAGGGCTTTTTTTGCTTTGATGTACATCTTGCCGAGTGGTTGACGATTTTTGATATTGGCGACGTTTCTGCACGAACGACCCAACACGACAATTTTAAGCACAGTTTGCATATTTTCTTCTAGTGCATCATCAATCCACTGCTCTTGCACCACAGGGAAATCGCACAAATGCACGCTAATCGGTGCATTTTCATCCACACTGCACACAATGTTCTGATAAATTTCTTCTGTGATAAACGGTACAAACGGTGCAGCAATTTTGCAAAGTGTTTGCAAAACGGTGTGCAACGTCATGTACACGTTGATTTTATCCTGGTTCATGTCTGACTGCCAAAAACGCTCTCTTGAACGTCTAACATACCAGTTGGACAGGTCTTCTGTGAATTCCTGCATCGCTCTGCCTGCTTCGGTAATTTTGTATGTTGCTAAGCTATTGTCTACAAGCTTTACCAAGCTTTGTAGCTTGGACAAAATCCATTTGTCCATTGGCGGTAATGGTTCATGCGCTAGCTTATATTGTGTAGGGTTGAAATGATCAATATTGGCATATAGCACATAAAAAGCATAGGTATTCCAAAGCGTACCCATGAATTTACGCTGTGCCTCACTCACTGCATCCTCGTAAAAACGTGATGGCAACCATGGCGCACTGGCGGTGTAGAAATACCAACGGGTGGCATCTGCACCCTGCTTGTCTAGCACTGACCACGGATTGAGCACATTGCCCTTGTGCTTGCTCATTTTTTGACCGTCTTTGTCCTGCACATGCCCTAATACGATAACATTTTTAAACGCAGGCTCATCAAATAGCACGGTTGAAATTGCCAACAACGTATAGAACCATCCTCTGGTTTGGTCAATCGCCTCACTAATAAAGTCAGCAGGGAAGTTTTGTTCGAATATTTCTTTATTTTCAAACGGATAATGCCACTGTGCAAACGGCATTGAACCGCTATCAAACCAGCAGTCAATCACTTCACTGACACGGGTCATCGTGCCTTCACATTTTGGACATTTCAAATGCACCTTGTCAATGTAAGGCTTGTGTAGCTCGATTTCGGCAGGGGTATCCAGCCCCATATCGTGCAATTCTTGAATGCTCCCGACTGTATGAAAATGTCCACAGGCGCACTCCCAAATTGGCAACGGCGTTCCCCAATAGCGTGAACGGCTCAAGCCCCAATCCAGCACATTGTCTAAGAAATTGCCAAAACGCCCATCTCTGATATTTTCAGGCAACCAATTGATTTTTTTGTTGTTATCAAGCAATTGCTGACGCATGGCAGACATTTTAATAAACCACGTGTCCAATGCATAGTACAAAAGTGGTGTATCACAACGCCAGCAAAATGGGTAGCTATGGGTATATTCAAACGATTGCAAGATTAAGCCACGGCTTGTTAATTCTTCAATGATGAATGGGTCAGCATCCTTCACAAAAACGCCTTGCCAAGGGGTCACGCTGTCCACAAAATTGCCTTGCTCATTCACCAACTGTACAAACGGTAGGTCATACGCACGTCCTACCTTCGCATCGTCCTCACCAAAAGCTGGTGCCGTGTGCACAATCCCTGTGCCATCGGTCAACGTAACAAAGGTATCACAGCAAATATAGTACGCCTTTTTCTCAGGCTTTGCAAAATCATACAAAGGTACATATGCCATGCCTTCAAGGTCTTTGCCTATCATGCGCTCAATAATGGTTAAGCCACCCTTGAATACGCTCTCCGCCAGTGCCTCTGCCAAGATATAATAATCGCCTTCAAACTCGCCCTTTACATATGTCTCATTTGGATTGACCGTCAATGCCACATTGGACGGCAATGTCCAAGGGGTGGTCGTCCATGCCAAGAAATATTCATTGATTGTGTCTGCTTTTTTAAATTTTACAATGACCGTTTTGTCAGTGACATCCTTGTAGCCCTGTGCGACCTCGTGGGTTGAAAGCGACGTGCCACAGCGTGGGCAGTACGGTACAATTTTATGCCCCTTGTACAATAAATCCTTTTCCCAGATGCGCTTGAGCGCCCACCAAACGGACTCGATGTAGTTGTTGTGGTAGGTGACGTACGGGTTTTCCATGTCCACCCAAAAGCCCACACGCTCGGACATTTTCTTCCACTCTTTTTCATATTTCCAGACGCTCTTTTT
>JACMMQ010000229.1 GCA_014378955.1 Clostridia bacterium | reverse complement strand
CTGAAAAACCCATAAAAGCATTTCTTTCTTTATTTTTATATCAGAGGAACTTTTTGAAAAAGTTGGGCATTTAATATTGCAATTTAGATATTTTACCGTGTTTTCATTTAACAGTTGTACTTTTCCACTATTTATGATAAACTACTATGGAAAATTGGCAAAAGTGGGTGAGAGGTTTGCGTGAACGTATAGAGATATTGGGCGTGGGGATTGATCGGGTGAATTTGCTTGAGGCACAGGCACGTTGCTTGGGTTTTTTGAACGGGCAAACGGCGCAAATGGTGTTTACCCCCAACGCAGAAATGATTATGGTGGCAAAGGAAAATAAAGCATTTCACAAGATATTAAATGAGGGCGATTTGGTTA
Source organism: Clostridia bacterium (assembly GCA_014378955.1). Classification (GTDB taxonomy): domain Bacteria; phylum Bacillota; class Clostridia; order SK-Y3; family JACMMQ01; genus JACMMQ01. Next base: position 1,322 of record JACMMQ010000229.1, on the reverse strand, counting down.
TTGCGGACGGGATCGGCGTGGTGTACGCTTCGCATTTTGTAGGAAAGCCTTTGACAGAGCGGGTAGCAGGCATTGACGTAGCATCCCTTTTGCTCGAGCAATTGGCACAAACGGATTACACGTTTTATTTTTTGGGTGGCGCAAAAGGTGTTGCACAAAAAGCAAAGAAAAAATTAGAACAAAAACATCCAGGCATCAAAATCGTTGGCTGTCACGATGGATATTTTGACGAGGTAGAGCAACAAAATATCATAACAGAAATTTCGGAAAAAAAACCTGACGTTGTTTTTGTATGTTTAGGCATGATAAGGCAGGAAACATGGATATATGAAATTGGACGGCATTTGCCAGTGAAGATATTAATGGGCATTGGCGGTAGCTTGGATGGATTTGCAGGCACCGTCAAGCGTGCACCAAAAATATTTATTCGTTGCAATTTGGAATGGGCGTATCGCTTGTTAAAACAGCCGACACGCTTTATGCGCATGTTGGCATTACCGAAATTTGCTTGGACGGTCATGGTCAACCGCAAAAAAAGTGAAGGAGTGAAGTAATGAAAGCAAGCTTGAAGGTACAATTATTGTCCTATACGCCTGAGCCTGATAAGCTCATTGCCTCAGCTGCTAAGCTTTGCTATTCCTCCGCTGGCATAGATGATTTGCGTGAACAGCTTACCGCCGATAAGGTGGAAAAGTTCATCGGTATGCTCATGGAATTGGGGCATGACAGCCCAACGGAGCATGTGACCTTTACATTTGCGATTGAGGGCGTGAGCCGTAGCCTATTGGCACAAATCACCAGACACCGCATCGCAAGCTACAGCGTGAAATCACAGCGCTATGTGCGTGAGGGGCAGTTTGCTTATATCGTACCGCCCGAGATTGAGGCGAATGCACAGGCGAAGGAAAAATATTTAGCCATTATGGCAACGGAGCAACAGGCGTATAATGAATTGACAGCCATTTTAATGCAAGCACATGTTGCAGATTTTATAGCACAGGGCAATGACGAAAAAACAGCAAACAGCCTAGCAGAAAAAAAGGCAATTGAGGATGCACGGTACGTGTTGCCCAATGCGTGTGAAACCAAAATGATTGTGACGATGAATGTACGAAGCTTAATCAATTTCTTTCATCACCGTCTATGTGAGCGTGCACAATGGGAAATTCGAGCGCTGGCGCTTGAAATGCTCCTTTTGGTCAGGCAAGCCGCACCCCTTTTATTTGGTAAAACTGGCCCTCGTTGTGTGAACGGTGTGTGTCCAGAGGGTAAAATGAGCTGTGGCAAAACAATGGAAAAGCGTGCCTTTTTCGGAGGGCTAT
>JACMMQ010000228.1 GCA_014378955.1 Clostridia bacterium | reverse complement strand
TTTGAGGTGTGATGTCCCTCTCAATTGGTCGGTACGGTTGCATACGCAACCTATCGCACCTCAAAAAACACAACATATAAAGATTTTAAATTGTAATTAGTATAATAAGCAATAAGGTGTAAAACATCTTTACCAATTATTAAAAACACCAAACAAAGAGACTTTCCCTTTGTTTGGTGTTTTTTTACAATCATATGAACTAACCTTACTGATTTTCCGTATTTACCAATTCCTCTTTTTTGGAATCAGTGAGTTTTTCACCATTAAAAACTGCTTCAAACTCTTCGCCATCTAACTTTTCACGCTCTAATAGTGCATTGGCAACGGCGTGAAGCTTGTCAATATTTTCTGTCAATAAATCCTCACAATGCTTGTAGCAGGAATCAATTATACGTCGAATTTCATCGTCAATTTCAGCCGCAACATGCTCACTATAATCCCTCGTATGCGAGAAATCTCTGCCTATAAACACTTCATCGTTATCACTACCATATGCAACTGGACCAATAAGGTCGCTCATACCAAACTTAGTTACCATACCTCTTGCAATTTTAGTAGCACTTTGAATATCGCCACTCGCACCTGTGCTAATATCATTTAAAACAATTTTTTCAGCTAATCTACCACCAAGTGATACAGTAATTTTATCAGTCATTTGACTTTTTGTAGAATATGATTTATCCTCTAGTGGGGGATTAAACATAAAACCACCTGCTCTACCACGAGGAATAATCGTAACGTGATGTACTGGATTTTGCGTAGGTAATAATCGACAAACAATTGCATGGCCTGCTTCATGATAAGCAGTAAGCCTTCTATCTCTTTCTAATACGACACGCGAACGCTTTTCTGGTCCCATTGAGACCTTTAACATTGATTGTGCAATAATGTCCATGGTAATCTTTTTCTGTTTCAATCGAGCAGTAAACAATGCCGCTTCGTTTAATAAATTCTCTAAATCAGCGCCCGTAAAGCCAACGGTTGTTTTTGCAACCACTGATAAATCCACATCGTCTGCAAGCGGTTTCCCACGTGCATGCACTTTTAGAATACCTTCTCTGCCCTTGATGTCAGGATAACCGACCTCGACCTGTCTGTCAAAACGACCAGGACGAAGCAATGCTGGGTCTAATATGTCAGGGCGATTGGTTGCCGCTATGATGATAACCCCTTCATGCGGACCAAAGCCATCCATTTCTACCAACAATTGGTTAAGCGTCTGCTCACGCTCATCATGACCGCCACCCATGCCAGCGCCTCTATGGCGACCGACCGCATCAATTTCATCAATAAAAATGATACATGGCTGATTTTTTCTCGCTTGTTCAAATAAATCACGCACACGAGAAGCCCCAACCCCGACAAACATTTCAACAAAGTCAGAACCACTGATGCTGAAAAAGGGTACATTGGCTTCGCCAGCAACCGCTTTTGCTAACAAGGTTTTCCCTGTTCCTGGGGGGCCCACTAACAAGACGCCTTTTGGTATTCTTGCACCAATAGCGACAAACTCCGCTGGGTCTTTGAGGAAATCAACAATTTCCTTTAATTCCTCTTTTTCCTCATCCGCACCCGCCACATCCTCAAACGTAACACGCTTTTGATCGTCCATGTTCACACGTGCCTTGGTTTTGCCAAACGACATGGCATTTCGACCGCCACCTTGTGCGTTGGGTAAAATGAACAGCCAAAAAACACCAAATAATAATATTAAAATAAGCGGTGAGAGCATCGCCACCCACCACGGTGGGGACATTGGCACATGGTATTCCACTTGTATTTTTTTATCACGAATTTGGTCGCTTAAGCTACTGGCGTCCTTGTAAAACACCTCTAAGTTAAATAACGCAACCTTTGATAGCTTCGTGCCATCGTTTAAGGTTGCTGATACATCTGTTTCAGTAAAATCTAAACGTGCTACATTATGCGCCTGAATTTGCTCTATCAAATCAGAATATACCTTTTTATTGTTTTCTGTTGGCATATAAGAGATCGCAATGATTGCCAAAAGCGATAATGTTAACACAACATAAAAGCTGATACCGCCTAAAAACTTTTTCATATCTCACACTCCCATCAATTGTCAATGCTAAAACGTTACTATTGTACCATAAACCGTGTACGATTACAACGTATTTCTTAAAAATTAAACGATTTATTTTTGATATATTTCAGGCTTTAAAACCCCTACAAACGGTAGGTTGCGATATTTTTCAGCATAATCCAAGCCATACCCCACCGCAAATTCATCTGGAATTTCATAGCCGTTGTAATCCGCTTCAATATTAATTTTACGACGTGCTTTTTTATTTAAAATGGCACAAATTTTTACACTTTTGGGATTTCTAGCCAAAAGCAACTCTTTTAAGTAGTTGAGCGTCAAGCCACTGTCTATAATATCTTCTACAATTAATATATCCTTATCCGAAATATCTGTTTCCAAATCTTTCAAAATGCGAACAACGCCTGAAGATGAGGTGGTAGAGCCATAGCTCGACACCGCCATAAAATCAATGGAACAAGGAATGGTGATGTGCCGCATCAGGTCTGCCGCAAAAACAACACTACCCTTTAATACACACAAAAGCATGAGATTTTTATGTTTATAATCTTCGCTCACTTGTTGTGCCAATGTTTGCACCATGTCCTCAATTTGCTGTTCTGTAATTAAAATCTTTTCGATGTCCTCAATCATTGTCCTTGCCTCCTGTAATTTCTATGCGTAAAATTTCTTTTGTTTGTTTTGTAACAAAATAGGCATGTGCTCGGCGTAGTCCCACAGCCCAAATGACCGCATCGTTTGTAGCAAGCACAGGGTATAGGTCACGCTTTTCTTTTGGCACTTTTTCATCTGTAAAAATGTCTTGTAGCTTTTTGTGCATGTTCTTGAGTGCCATTTTGTCGCCTGTTTTTCGCTTTCGGACAATAAGCCCATCCTGCAAAATATTTGCGTCAAACGCTTGTGCGGTTTTACTTGGTTTAAATTTTTCAAATTCACCTTGTGAAATAATTTCTAATGTGAGCGTACAGTTAAAATATTCCGAATGGTAAACGCCAGCGTTAGGCAATATTAAACCGCCTTTATACTGTTCTGTATCCTTTTGTTGCTCAAAATAAAATCTATCGTATGAACATTTCGCTATTACATTTTGTGGTAAATGAATTTGTGTGCCAGTTTTATTGTTCTCTATCAAGGCTATAATCGCTTGCAAATGTACAAACCCAAGGTCACTTGCATACTCCGCTGTTGCAAAATACATTTGTCGCAAAGCCCTACGCATAATAGGCATCGGAAGCTTTTTTAGTGCATCAATTGGCATTGCGTTTCCCACTTGGTGTGTTTGTCGCCATGTACTTGCGGTTTGCTCTAAATATTGTTCATCATCTGTCAACAGCTGTGACGTATGCGACAAGGTATGAATAAGGTTTGGATTAAAATGCTTTTCAATATAGGGCACTAGCTGATTGCGAATGTGGTTGCGGTTGTATTGGTTTTCGTTATTGGTCAAGTCTGTTTGATAGCTCAATTGATGACCTGTGCAATAGTTCAATATTTCTTGCTTGGTAACCTCCAACAACGGACGGACAATACCATCCGCTCGCTTTGCCACCATGCCGCTCAAGCCATTCATGCCAGCACCCCGTATCAAATGCATGAGCATGGTTTCTGCTTGGTCATTCAAATGATGTGCAACGGCGATTTTTGTTGCGCCTGCTTGTGCCTTGACCGCTTCAAAAAATGCATACCGCTCTTTTCTGCCTGCGGTTTCTATTGATAGTTGCATTTCCTTTGCTATATAGGCAATATCTATTTTTTTCGTAAATAACGGTACGTTTTCCTTTTCGCACAGTGCTTGTACAAACGCTAAATCATCATCCGCTGCTTGTCCACGCAAGCCGTGGTGCAGGTGTGCCGCTAATAGCTTAATGTCAAGCAAGGGCTTTAACGCAAGCAGTACATGCAGCAGTGCAACGGAATCAGCACCGCCCGACAAGCCTACCAAAACTGTTTCACCCTTACTCATAAGCGCATGCTTTTTAATTGTTTGTAGCACCTTTTGTTCCAATGACGATCACGCCTTATTCTATGATTTTGCCAAGTTCGCAAATTTCGTGTATTCACCCATCCATCGCATTTCCACAGTACCAGTCGAGCCGTTACGATGCTTGGCAATGATGCATTCCGCTACGCCTGGTTTCTCGGTGGTGTCTGGGTTGTAATAATCATCACGGTATAAAAACATCACGATGTCCGCATCTTGCTCAATTGCGCCAGATTCACGCAAGTCACTGAGCATAGGGCGATGGTCAGCACGACTTTCAGCGGCACGACTAAGCTGTGATAGCACCACAACAGGCACATTGAGCTCTTTTGCCAATATCTTTAATGAACGGGTAATGCGTGCAACCTCTTCTTGACGGTTGGAGCTTTTGCCCGATTCTTGAATTAACTGTAGGTAATCGATGACCACCAAGCCAAGGTTTTTTTCAAGCTGTAACCGTCTGCATTTTGCACGAATGTCTAGCACCTTGATGCTTGCCATGTCATCAATGTAAAGCGGTGCATCGGATAAAACCCCCATTGCATAGGCGATTTCCTTCCAGTCCTTGCTGTCCAGTTCGCCTGTGCGAATTTTATTGCTCGGAATGAGTGCTTGTGACCACAATAGACGATTGACCAGCTGCTCTTTGGACATTTCCAAGCTAAACACTGCCACTGTCGTGTTGTTGTGCGTTGCGGCGTACTGTGCGATATTGAGCGCAAAGCTCGTTTTACCCATTGCGGGACGAGCGGCTACCAGCACAAGGTCGGAGGGCTGCAAGCCATTCAACTTCATATCCAAGTCAATAAACCCAGAGGGTACACCGGTTATTTTACCCTGTTGTTCAAAAGCCGCCATCATTTTGTCCATACTGCCACGCAAAACTGACCGTACAGGCACTAGCCCTGTGGTGTTTTTGCGCTGTAAAATATCAATGACACGCTTTTCAGCCTGCTCCATGATATAAGAAACGTCATCCTGCGC
>JACMMQ010000227.1 GCA_014378955.1 Clostridia bacterium | reverse complement strand
TTAAATTGCAATATTAAATGCCCAAAATTTCACCCGAAAATCTCTGATATTTTTCCTTGTCAAGGGTAGGTGGATATTTTTTGAATAAACGGCTTCAAAAAACCCTACTAACCTTGGCGATATTCATGAAGTATACGGAGAAACGGGGTGCGCCTAACTTTGCATGATGATAGCCTATTAAATAATTTTTTTACTAGGTTAAGCACAGTGACCACGCCTTTATTTTATATGCCTACTGCTAAATATTCCAATCGTTCGCTATTGGATATTCTATAAACTTGATTGTTCTATATTTGGTAAAATCAAGCCACTTGTTGGATAAACCCACACGTTTGCTGATGTCTTGCTTGTCAACCGCATTGGCATCGTTGATATAATCGACAAATGCCTGTTGTGATGTAACAACAAATGCAAACCCATTTTTCTCAAGCAAAGGCAACCCATTATATTGATAATTTTCAAGCAGCACGATATCGCTTAATACACGATCTCGTACAAGTGCTACAACGCCTGATTTGGCATCCACTAGGTCAAATGTGCTTGGATAGGCATATGTATCTGATTGAATGGGGAGCACACTGCCTATCGTGTAGATAGTTGGATTTTTCTGATATCTTCTGACGGCGCCCTCTGGTATTGCGTAATAATATGCGTCAAAGCAATGCACTGTAATGGATAAATCATTCTTTTGCAATTGGTCGGCGTTCTTTTTTTCAGTCAATTTTGCGGAGATGATGCCACCACCACAAACGTCATACCCATCCACAAGCACAAATCGTCCCGTGCCTTGGTTATGTTTAAACAAATCATATACAACGCTTTCTTTAGTCTTTAAGGTGATCTCTGCAACGTCATTAATTTTGATTTCTAACGCACCGCTATTGGCAGCCAAGGAAGAGGCATCAATCACGCTGTGAATGTCTGCGACCTCGCATTCTATCTCTTGTGTGGTGAGCTTAAGCTTGTATTTTTTTCCCTTTACAAGTGGTTGCTTGCCCATCCAAAAGAGATTGGCTTTAAAAAGCTTTGAAGAGAGTGGTGCTGATTGCTTGTGCGATATGAATTCACCACGCTTGTTGAAAAATTCGTCCTCCACCGTGATACCAACGGACATACCAGCCTCAACTACATCCTTTTGGTCCTTATCCACCCAATATTCAATCGTTTTGACCTTGGTGATTTTATTACCTGGCGAAATAAGAATTTCATCGCCCACTTTTAATGTACCCGATTCTATACGACCTGCGATGATACGTCTGTTGTCAAATTTATACACGTCCTGTATCGGAAAGCGCAAGGGCTTTTGTTCTAGACCCTTGTCTTTTTCAAATAAATCCATCGCCTCAAGGATGGATTCCCCCTTGTACCAAGCCATATTTTCTGACTTTCTCGCCAAATTGTCGCCGTAAAATGCAGAAATGGGGATATATTTTAGGGGGTAAACACCCAAGCCATTCAAAAATATATTCATTTCAGTTTGAATGTTTTCAAACTTGTGTTGCTGATAGTCAATCAAGTCCATTTTATTGACAATTACGTACACCTTTTGAATGCCTAAAAGCGAAAGGATGTAGCCATGCCTTTTAGATTGCTCTTGAATACCCTCATTTGCGTCAATAATCAAAAGTGCCGCTTCCGCACTTGCTGCGCCCGAAATCATATTTTTCAAAAATTCCTTATGCCCCGGTGCATCAATGATGACATAATCTCTTTTTTCGGTGTGAAATTGTAGCTGTGTCGTGTCAATCGTGATGCCTTGTTTTTGTTCTTCTTCAAAAGCATCCAGCAAGTAGGCATATTCAAACGGCTTGCCCTTTTCCTTGGATATTCTCTTGACACGGTCAATCGCACCCTCTGGCAAGGAATTTGTATCATATAGCAAACGGCCTATGACGGTAGATTTACCGTGATCGACGTGTCCAACCACAACCATTTTTAGCACTTCTCTTGCATTTTCCATTTTTTCATCCCCCTACATATAGCCATCTTTGCGAAGTTTTTGCATCGCATAGGCGTCCTCTTGGTCTTGCGCACGTCCTGCTCTTTCAGCCGTCTTGGTGTGCTTTAATTCTTCGATGATTTCATCTATTGTCACGGCATTTGAATCAATCAGACCGGTACACGGTGCACAGCCTAAGCTACGGTAGCGCTTGCCATTTTTTGCAAAATACAAATCAATGAGCGGTATGTTTTCACGCTGTATGTATGCCCAAATATCCACTTCATTCCAGTGGAGTAGCGGATGCACACGAATGTGATTGCCCTTTGGAAAATCTGTTTTGAACTGATCCCACAATTCAGGGGGCTGATTGGTATAATCCCATTCATAGTCCTTGTTGCGCTCGCTGAACACTCTTTCCTTGGAGCGTGAGCCTTCTTCGTCACGGCGAATGCCTAGAATAAGCCCTTCAAATTCATACTTGTTCACGACTTGCTGTAGCCCTTCTGTTTTCAATGCCTTACAGCACACCAAGCGCCCTTGCTCAGGTCCCATGCCGTCCTTAATCGCTTGCTCGTTGATGTGTACAATCAGGTCTAAGCCCATTTCCTTTGCGACACGATCACGGTATGCAATCATCTCAGGAATTTTATACGTGGTGTCTACGTGAATAAACGGAAAAGGACAATGTCCAAAGAATGCCTTCTTTGCGAGCCATAAAAGCACCGTGGAGTCCTTGCCAATTGACCACAGCATGCCTAGCTTGCCAAATTTCTTATATGCCTCACGTAATATGAAAATACTATGTGCTTCAATTCGTTCTAAATGATCCATAATATCCAGCCCCCTATTAATATGCGTTTGCCTGCGTTTTGTCCGTCGTAATGATGGTCTTTTGTTGCTTGCCTTGTATCAACCAATGCATCAAGTTACCTTCTTGCTTGATGGTAAGCGTATGTCCTTTGCCACCGATATCTGCCCCTAAATAATAGTGTATCGCATCAAAGGCACATTCCTTGACACACGAGGTGCAGCCCCAACAGTCCTTTGGATATTTGATAAATGTCTTACCTTCCGCATCGCTTTTAAGCAAGCTCCCTGGGCAAACCGCTTGACATTTGCCACAGCTGACACAATTTTCTTTATGCATGCGGATGCTCATATTGTTCATCCCTCCCCACTAAATCACGGTAGATGATTTCAATTTTGCCATTGACGTAACGTGAATTGACATACTTTTGCCAGTTTTCATCATCTCGCTCGGGGCAATCGGCATTTTCTTGAAAGGCATGCCAGCGTGTTTCCTTGCGAGCCGCCAAATGTGCAATCACTGCTTGGCACACCACCAATCGATCGACAAGCTCATAAATGAGCATGAGTTCGTGGGTGTCGTTTGCGTTTAAATCATTCACAAGCTGCTGTATTTCCACTATGCGCTTGGATGCGATTTTGAGTTTATCATTATTATAGGCATACCCCGTTGCAATACCGCCTGCATATTCATCCATTGTTTTCTGCATCGCTT
>JACMMQ010000226.1 GCA_014378955.1 Clostridia bacterium | reverse complement strand
ATTCAACCATGAAAGCTTGATGATGTTCGTGATAGCAATTTTCACAGGTGCTGTGGGTGGTATCATCGGTATCAACATGGGGAAAAAGCATAGAAGAAGATAGATAGAGAGATAGAGAACATTCAGCATAATATACTAATCTTGATTAAAATCTTAACCATCTGTCGGTCGGTGTTTCAAAACGCTTACTCGCGTTTTGCCCATCTCTGCTGGTTATGTCTTAATCTAAGATTAGTATTACATAAGATTCTTCACGAATTAATGTGAGGAATCTTTATTTTTGTAAGTGGATGTTTACAAATGATGTTTAGAAAGGCTTGCAATGCGGGCAATTCGTGAATTGCCCCTACAACAGTATATTGTTTGCACATCCTATAAGTATTCGAAATTAAAATTAGCACGATGCGTAGGGGCGATTCACGAATCGACCGAAAGACTTTAATGCACAGCACGATAGTATCACACCCGTATGCATAAAATATTTGCATATTCCCTTATTTTCGGATATAATAAGGGATGTTTTCACACTATAAGAAATATCAACTGATGAAAACCTTACTTTCTTTTTCTATCGCAAAAAGAAAGTAACAAAGAAAAATACTCTTTGCGTGTTTGGAGTTCGCCGTCTGCGGACGACAACAAAGGGTTCCACCCTTTTGAAACCCGCAATTTTTTGAAAAAAATTGAGTAAAACTTTAATTATCCCATCTAAAGTTTTTGTCCCCTTTTTTCAAAAAGGGGCGGGCGTGGGCAGCGCCCACCGTGTTCCCATAACTTTATTTACCAATATGCATAGAAGAGGCTCAATATGATTATTCGACATCAACAAATTCCCATTGCGTGCATTGACGAAACGGTATGCTTGCACGAAGGCACCGTTTATCCCAATGCGATATTTTTAGACCTAGAGCATTGCATTTTCAAAGTACCGATTTGCATAGGTGTTTTTGGCATATGCGAATATCGGGAGGGGCATCTTTTTACCACGCAGTATATGATTGAAAATCGCCAGGACAGCTTAGACCTGTTAATCATTATGCGTGATTACTTCGCTACCGATTTACATGGCTATATGGTGACCTTTGCTGGTGGAAACGATTTATCAGTCATCCGCTATTTATTTGAAAAAAACAAGCTAGAGAAGGAAGTTTTAGACCATTATATTTGTGTGGATTTGCAAAAGGTTTATCATGCATATACCAAGGAAAATACAGGCCTTAAACCGCTCGAAAAGCTATTTGGCATTGCCCGTGAGGAAGAGGATTTAATCAGCGGCAGCGCATTGGCACGCACCTTTTATAAAATGATGGACGACGAACAATATAGCCAGCGTATGCCAAAGGAAAAGATAGAACTTATTTTAAATTACAACCTATCGGACGTCATCAATATGTTTTATATTGTCACACAGTGGCATCGTTATGTCAGTCGCAAGGAGGAGGAAACGCCATGATTTTGGTGATTTCGCTTAACCCTGCCATTGATAGAACCGTGACGGTAGAGAACTTTCAGGTGGGCAGTCTCAACCGTGTGGTGCAGGTGCAAAGTGCATACTGTGGCAAGGCAATTAACGTAGCAAGAGCACTACATACGCTGGGGGACACTGTGCATGTATTAGGCTTTGCAGGTGGCGAGGACGGTCGGAAAATGGCGTCGCAGCTTGAGGGATTAGGCATCGCCAACCAGTTTGTGTATACGCAAGCACCTATGCGTGTCAATATTAAAATAGCAGATGGCGTACAGCATACATTGACGGAATTAAATGAAGCAGGTGCGCCAATATCCGAAGAACATTTGCTAGCATTTTTAAAGCTTTATCATGATAACATCACGCACTGTCAAGCAGTGGTGATGTCAGGGAGCATACCACCAGGGGTGCCTTTGGATTTTTACGCGACATTGATTGAAATTGCTAAAGGCAATAACATCTTAACGGTTTTAGATAGTAGTGGACAAGCCTTGCTACAAGGTGTGCAAGCAAACCCTCATATCATCAAGCCGAATTTGGACGAGCTTAACAGCTTATCACAGCATCCGTGTGAGTCATTATCACAACAGCTTTTAGCATGTGAGGCGCTTGTGCAAAAGGGCGTGGATCAGGTACTGCTGACACGTGGTGGGCAAGGGGCGGTTTGCGTGGGTCTAGAGGAATGCTTGACGGCACAGCCAGTTGACATTGCACACGCAACGGTCAAGAGCACAGTGGGTGCAGGAGACTGCTTTTTAGCAGGGTATTTACATGGCATTATTAGCCAAGGGCTATCAAACACACAGGCACTGACAATCGCTGCTTCATGCGGTACTGCAATGGTGCAAACAGAGGGTACAACCATTCCAACAGCAGAAAAATTATTACACTGGGTTACTCAAGTGAAAATTATCGGAGGAAAGTATGGACAATCAAACAGCACGTACCAATAGATTAGGAGAGGAACGTATCGGCAAGCTTTTAAAGGAGTTTTCCATCCCAGCCATTACAGGCATGATGATTAACGCCCTGTATTATGTGGTGGATAGCGTTTTAATCGGACAGTTTGCAGGCACAGACGCACTGGCAGGGGTAGCGATTACCTTTCCGTTTTTCGGTGTCATGATGGCGGTTGCTATGCTTTTTGGCATTGGCTCAACCTCACTCATTTCCATTCATTTAGGACAGCACAAGCGAGGGGATGCGGAGCATATTGCGGCGCAGGGCATGCTTTTGTTAATCGCAGTGCCGTTACTCATTTCAGTGGTGGGTTATATAGTCCTTGATCCACTGCTCCTGCACATCGGTGCAACGCCTAGCATCCTGCCACACGCTAGGGATTAT
>JACMMQ010000225.1 GCA_014378955.1 Clostridia bacterium | reverse complement strand
TTCGCCGTCTGCGGACAACGCCAAGGGTTCCACCCCTTGACCCCGCAATTTTTTGAAAAAAATTGATTAAAACTTTATTTTAAAATCCCCTAATTAAAGTTTTTGTCCCCTTTTTTCAAAAAGGGGCGGGTGTGGGCAGCGCCCACCGTACCCTATTCGGTAAATTAATGCTTTTAAAATCATACCAATTGTGGTACAATATGGCAAGGTAGGTGAGTGATTTGAATGCAAAACAATTGGATGCGGTTTTAGCGCAACTTTCTATGGACGATTTGGCGGATGCTATTCAGAATTATCCGCACGATCGTGTTATTGAAAAATATCAAAAAAAACTTTATAAGCACGAGCAAGAGCTTGCACGCATAGAGCGTATGCGTATCGCTGAAAAAACGATTGGGCTAGACGGGTTTCAAACCATTGCTGGCGTTGATGAGGTTGGTCGTGGGCCGTTAGCAGGGCGTGTGTATGCAGCGGCTGTGATTTTGCCACACGATGTGGTTTTTTTAGGCATCAACGATTCTAAAAAGCTATCGGAGAAAAAACGTGAGGCTCTTTTTATACAAATTACAAGCCAAGCGATAAGCTATGCGATAGGCTATGCGACGGAGCAAGAAATTGACACCATGAACATTCGCAACGCCACACATCTTGCAATGCAGCGTGCGGTGGAGGGCCTAAAAATCAAGCCTGATTATTTGCTCATAGATGGCAATGAATGCGTCAAAAGCATAGACATTCCACAAACTGCGCTCATTAAAGGGGATAGCTTAAGCATTTCCATTGCCGCCGCATCCATTATAGCGAAGGTGACACGTGACCGTTTGATGCAGGCACTGCATGATACATATCCGCAATATGATTTTATGCAAAACAAAGGATATGGCACGGCGACACACATGCAAGCGATTTTAACGCATGGGCTGTGTCCCATTCACAGGCGTTCTTTCACAGGCAATTTTGTGGGGAATGAACATGGATAAATACAACAAGACCTTGGGGGCTTTGGGTGAGCAAGCCGCCGTACAATATATAAAAAAGAAGAAATATAAAATTATTGAACAAAATTACCGTTGCCGTGCAGGTGAAATAGACATAATCGCCATGCACAAGGGCGAGCTGGTCTTTATAGAAGTTAAATCTAGGCGAGACGATGCGTTCGGCACACCAGCGGAGGCCATCACACGCTACAAAAAGCTTAACTTAAAGCAAAGCGCACAAACGTATTTGCAAAGTCATTTCTTGGATGTGCCAGCACGCTTTGACATAGTAGAGGTTGTGGGACGTATTGTCGATGGGAAAATCATCACACAATCCGTTCATATTATAGACAATGCGATATTTTAAAAATAGTGAATGAGGGTTTATATGGCTTTGTATGCAATTTCAGATTTACATTTATCACTGTCCACAGACAAGCCGATGGATATTTTTGGTGGGTGGGACAATCACACACAAAAGCTTCAAGAAAATTGGCAAAGCACCGTACAAGCTGAGGACACCGTTGTAATTCCAGGCGATATTTCTTGGGCAATGCAATTTGACGAGCTGGTGGCAGACTTTGCATGGTTAGACAAGTTGCCAGGCAAAAAGCTCATTGGCAAAGGCAATCATGACTATTGGTGGACGACCAAGCAAAAGCTTGACGCCTTTTTAAATGCACATCAATTTCAAACAATTTCCTTTATGCATAACAATAGCTTTGAAACGGCACAATATACAATTTGCGGTACACGTGGATGGATTTTCCCGATGCATGGGGCTTTGTCACCGTTTGATGAAAAAATTTTCAAGCGTGAAGTTGTACGCTTAGAGCAATCGCTCAAGCACGCGTTTGCACAAAATGCAAAGCCTTTGATTGTTGCAATGCATTATCCACCCATCGTGGACGATATTGCTTCTGATTTTGTGCAAGTAATGGCACAATATGGCGTGCAAAAATGCGTTTACGGGCATTTGCATGGCGATGCCGCACCACACGCCTTTTGTGGCGAGCGAGCGGGCATCCATTTTGAATTGGTGTCTTGTGATTTTTTGAAATTCTGCCCAAAGGAAATCGTTTTGTAAATCATTTAAAAAACCCTTGACAGAGCAGTATTATAATGGTAAAATTATTCCGCACTTTGTTTGTAGGTGTACTATGCCCTTTTTTAAAAAATGGTATTACTGGAGGAATTTCCAATGATAGGTGAATTATCCACTGCGAATAAGCTTGTTGGAGTTAAACAATCGATGAAGGCGTTGCAAGCGGGCGTAGTAGAAAAGGCATTTATTGCGGAAGATGCAGATGATCGTGTGATCGGTTGTGTGAAGGCATTGCTAGAAACACAAGCCGTTCAAACAATCACGGTTCCTACGATGAAGGAATTGGGCAAAGCGGTAGGTATTGACGTTGGTGCTGCGGTAGTTGTAGTGGTGCAATAGATTATACGCACATTTATGTGTTTATATAAAATTTTATGAGAAAAGGAGGTGCGAAGTTTGCCAACATTTAACCAGCTTGTGAGAAAAGGAAGAAAGACGGTTGAGAAAAAGTCAACTGCACCTGCACTTCAAAAAGGGTTGAACTCTTTGAAAAAGAGACCAACAGACCAAAGCTCACCGCAAAAAAGAGGGGTATGTACATCTGTAAAAACAATGACACCGAAAAAACCAAACTC
This sequence comes from Clostridia bacterium, assembly GCA_014378955.1. GTDB lineage: Bacteria > Bacillota > Clostridia > SK-Y3 > JACMMQ01 > JACMMQ01. Next base: position 2,511 of record JACMMQ010000225.1, on the reverse strand, counting down.
GGCGCTTAGAAAAATTGCTAGAGTTCGTTTAACAAACGGTTCAGAAGTATCAGCTTACATCCCAGGCGTAGGTCACAATTTGCAAGAGCATAGTGTGGTACTTATTCGTGGTGGTAGAGTAAAGGATTTACCAGGGGTACGTTATCATATTATCCGCGGAACACTTGATACTGCTGGTGTTCAAAAAAGAAATCAAAGCCGTTCAAAGTATGGCGCAAAGAGACCAAAGGCAGGGAAATAATTAAGTTCACATTCGTGCCGAGCGTACGGTGTAACAAAAGTGCGACATACGGCGATTTATATATAAATAATTTGCATGTATCAGCGCTGACAGGAGCAATCGGATGATTTGCTTCTGAGTACCTGTGATAAGTATTTATCATGAAAAGGAGGGGAAGAAAAGTGCCAAGAAAAGGATTTGTAGCGAAAAGAGATGTTTTACTTGATCCGCTTTACAACAGCAAAGTGGTGACTAAGCTCATCAACAGTATTATGTTAGATGGCAGACGTGGTGTTGCTCAAAAAATAGTTTATGGTGCATTTGACATTATTCAAGAGAAAATTTCAAAAGACCCGTTAGAAGTTTTTGAAACAGCATTAGCAAATATCATGCCCGTATTGGAAGTTAAAGCACGTCGTGTTGGTGGTGCAACCTACCAGGTTCCTATGGAAGTGAGACCAGAAAGAAGACAAACTTTAGGACTTCGTTGGTTAACCAACTATTCACGTGCAAGAAACGAAGATACCATGAAAGAACGTTTGGCAAATGAATTAATGGATGCTATCAACAATGTTGGTGGTTCTGTAAAGAAAAAAGATGATACACATAGAATGGCTGAAGCGAATAAGGCTTTTGCTCATTATAGATGGTAGACTACAGCTTTGTTATATAAAAAACTGTGAGAAAGGAGGCAAATTGTGGCTAGAAAATTTACTTTGGAAAACACTAGAAATATAGGCATCATGGCACATATCGATGCTGGTAAAACAACAACTACCGAAAGAATTTTATATTATACAGGTATTGTGCATAAAATTGGTGAAGTGCACGAAGGTGCGGCTACCATGGACTGGATGGAACAAGAGCAGGAGAGAGGGATTACCATTACCTCTGCTGCAACCACCGCTGAATGGAACAATAACCGTATCAACATTATCGACACACCAGGGCACGTTGATTTCACGGTTGAGGTTGAACGTTCACTTCGCGTACTAGACGGTTCTGTAACTGTCTTTTGTGCAAAGGGCGGCGTAGAACCACAATCTGAAACTGTTTGGCGTCAAGCGGACAAGTATAGCGTGCCAAGAATGGCTTATGTTAATAAAATGGACATTATGGGTGCTGACTTCTTTAACGTAGTCGCAATGATGATTGATCGTTTGAAATGTAATGCTGTACCAATCCAATTGCCTATCGGGGCAGAGGAAACATTTAAAGGGCTTATCGACTTAGTGGAAATGAAGGCATACATTCATTATGACGATATTGGTAAAGATCTTCGTATAGAAGAAATCCCTGAAGATTTAAAGGATATGGCAGATGAATATCACGCAAAAATGATTGAAGCAATATCAGATTTTGACGAAGACATTATGATGAAATTTTTGGATGGCGAAGAACCTACCAAGGAAGAAATCAAAAAAGCCATTCGTAATGCAACGCTTGCTGTTAAAATCATCCCTGTTTTGTGTGGTTCGTCCTACAAAAACAAGGGCGTGCAAAAAATGTTGGATGCGGTTGTTGATTACATGCCTGCACCAACCGATGTACCTGCTATCAACGGTATTAACCCTGATACAGATGAACCAGACAATAGACCCTCAAATGACAGTGCGCCATTTTCTGCCTTGGCATTTAAAATCGCAACTGACCCTTATGTGGGCAAGCTTTGCTTCTTTAGAGTGTATTCTGGAACAATCAATAAGGGTTCTTCCATTTTAAACTCCACAAAAGGCAAAAGAGAACGTTTGGGTAGAATTCTTCAAATGCACGCAAACCACAGAGAAGATATTGACATCGTTTATGCGGGCGATATCGCTGCGGGGGTTGGCTTGAAGGACGTTACTACTGGTGATACCTTGTGTGATGAAGATCATCCAATTATTCTTGAATCCATGGAATTCCCAGAACCAGTTATCAAGGTAGCTATTGAGCCTAAAACCAAAGCTGGGCAAGAAAAAATGGGTATTGGTCTTTCTAAATTAGCAGAAGAAGATCCAACCTTTAAAACCTATACCGATGAAGAAACTGGACAAACGATTATTGCAGGGATGGGCGAATTACATCTTGAAATTATCGTAGACCGCTTGCTTCGTGAGTTTAAGGTTGAGGCAAATGTTGGTAATCCTCAGGTAAGTTATAAAGAAACAATTCGTAACGCTGTCAAGATTGAGCATAAATATGCACGTCAATCAGGTGGTAAGGGTCAATACGGTCACGTATACCTTGAAATTGAACCACAAGAAACTGGCAAGGGCTACGAATTTGTCAATAAAATTGTTGGGGGCGTA
>JACMMQ010000224.1 GCA_014378955.1 Clostridia bacterium | reverse complement strand
CCCGTTGCAGTCGCAGGGGTCATGGGCGGTGCAAACTCTGAAATCGCAGAGGACACCAAAACGTTATTGTTTGAATCCGCAAGCTTTTTGGGCACTTCCGTCCGCATGACCGCTAAGAAATTAGGCATGCGCACTGAGTCGTCTGGACGGTTTGAAAAGGGCTTAGACCCTGAAAATGCATTGCCAGCACTCAACCGTGCGTGTGAATTAATTGTACAATTGGGCGCAGGCAAGGTGGTAAGCGGTGTGATTGACCATTACCACGGCAAGCAAGCACCCGTGACATTGCCTTTGCGTTCGGATAAAATCAATGCATTTTTAGGCACGACCATTCCTCAAAGCGAAATGGTGGAAATTCTAACTGCTTTGGATTTCACCGTAAAGGATGGCAACGTCACCGCACCAAGCTTCCGCATTGACATTGCGTGTGAAGCGGATATCGCAGAGGAAATCGTACGCATTTACGGCTATGACAACATTCCTGCCACGCTTTTAAAAGGGGAAGCGACGGTTGGGGCATTGACCGCCAAGCAATTATTTGAGGAAAAAATCAAGGGCATTTTGATTGCGCAAGGCTTATATGAAATCGTAACCTATTCCTTTACAAGCCCTAAGGCATTGGACATGATAGAAGTGCCTGCTGATAGCACATTGCGCCAAACGGTGAACATTCTAAACCCGTTGGGTGAGGAAAATAGCGTGATGCGCACCACCACCATTCCAAGCATGTTGGAGGTGTTGGCACGCAATTACAACCATCGTGTGCCACAGGCATTGCTATTTGAATTGGGCAAGGTTTACGTGCCTAAGCAAGTACCAGTGACGGAACTGCCAAATGAGTATCAAAAGGTCACCATCGGAATGTACGGCACATCGGATTTTTACACACTCAAGGGTGTGATAGAGGAAATGCTTGCACATTTGGGTGTGCTAGGTGTGGACGTAAGCCCTGTAAACGACCAGACAACATTTCATCCAGGCAGAACAGCAGCATTAACAGTTGGCGGACAATTGTTAGGCATCATGGGCGAAATTCATCCACAGGTACAAGAAAACTATGAAATCGGCGAGCGTACGGTTGTGGCGGAATTGAGCTTTGACGTGTTGATGCAGCACGCAAAAAAGCAATGGGATTATGTCGCATTGCCAAAATATCCAGCGGTTTCTCGTGACATCGCCATGCTCGTGAAGGATGAAATCTTGGTCAAGCAAATAGAGGACATTATCAAGCAATGTGCAGGCAAGCTGCTTGAAGAGGTCAAGCTGTTTGACGTGTACAAGGGCAAGCAAATCCCAGAGGGCATGAAAAGTGTAGCGTATGCGATCACCTTTAGAGCAAACGACAGAACGCTCACCGATGAAGAAATTTCCAAAATATTTGGTAAGATTGTAGAACGTTTGAAAGTAAATTTACAAGCTGAATTGCGTGTATAACGATAAAAAACACTTGCTAAAATTTACATTTTAGGGTATGCTATAAATATAAAAATTGATGCAAGGGAGGAATAGTCATGGATCACACAATGCTATTTAGAGTAGACAACGGACGGAAACCAACAGCTAAGGAAATTTTGACAGAGGTATATGCGGCATTGAAGGAAAAGGGCTATGACCCCATCAATCAACTTGTGGGCTACATCATGTCGGGTGACCCCACATACATTACCAGCCACAAAAACGCACGTAGCTTAATTCGCAAGATTGAGCGTGATGAGCTGTTAGAGGAAATGGTAGCAAGCTATTTAAAAAATTTAGCGTAATAAATGGGGGAGCGTGTTTATCGCTCTCCTTTGTTTTAATTGGAATTATTCGAAACTAACGCAAATGTTAATATTGTAGGGGACGGGTTATCCGTCCCTAATTTGCAAATATAAAACGGGACGGGAAACCCGTCCCCTACGCGATTTTGGGTGTTGAGGGTGCTAGATATGAAGAAAAAATTATTGGGTAAAACAGGCATAGAGGTTTCGCAGCTGTGCTTTGGTGGGCTGACGGTCGGGCCGTTGCAGGCGAATTTACCGCTTGAGCAAGGAGCGGCTGTGATGGCGCACGCCTTTTCAAATGGCATAAATTTTGTGGACACGGCGGAGTTATACCAAACCTATCCATACATTCGCCGTGCGATGGCAATGTCGGGGCAATATGACATCGTGATTGCCAGTAAAACATACGCCTATGAGCGTGAACAGGCGAAAAAGAGCGTCGAGCACGCACGGCACGCATTGAACCGTGATGTGGTGGACATCTTTTTATTGCACGAGCAAGAGAGCGAGCATACGGTGCGTGGTCACTATGCCGCCTTGG
>JACMMQ010000223.1 GCA_014378955.1 Clostridia bacterium | reverse complement strand
TTTGGGCAGACACAAGGCCTGCCCCTACGAAAAACGCTGGTTAAGTTGACGACAGTGCTTTTAAATTTCCTATAGTAATATATTTTTCACACGACCCACAATACCCCCTTCAAGGCGAACCTTTATGCCATGTGGGTGATTTTGGGAATTGGTCAGAATGCTTTCGACCGTTCCCTCCGTGAGCTTGCCTGTGCGTTGGTCTTGTTTTTGTACCACTTGCACTTTAGTGCCTTGTTTAATATTGTTGCGAATATTTCCGTCCATTATGCATCTCCTTGTGGCTTGCGTCCTTATAGTGCTTGCTGAAAATCCATTTCTAAAAACCGTGTAACTTCGGCCTTCCATCGCTCATTGACAAATGCGACGTGCAACGGGTGCTGGTTATATGCCTCATATGCCGCTTGGTTTTCAAACATCATGGAAAAACCAAAATGATAGTCATTTTTAGCACTGATTTGCGTGAGCACCTCGAATTGCTTGACGCCTGGTATTTGTGTGAGCGTATTTTTTCCATCTGTTAAAAACTTGATTGCTTGTGGTGAATGACGATCGTGCTTTAAATTAAACATCACCATATGTCGAATGTCCTGTTTCATGTCTATCATCTCTCCTTATTTTTAGTGTAGTGCTTGCCAATATCTGTTAATATTATATCAACAATGGCTGAGATATACAACACAAACATGTAACATGCATCTCTTGACATTATAATTGTTTATGTTATAATAAAAACAAAAACGTTTAAGTGGTGAATTATGAAGGAAAAAAGAGCTACCATTAAAGATGTCGCCGCGCAGGCTGGCGTAAGCATTGCCGTGGTTTCGTATGTGCTTAATGATGTGCCCAATCAAACCATTCCTGCATCTACCAAGCAAAGGGTGTTTGATGCGGTAACAGCACTTGATTATACGCCCAATCATACTGCACGTCGTCTGCGAAAGCAGGTTGGGCTTACCTTTGGGCTTGTGTCCTTTTGGGGTATTGTTGACCCCTCCTTCACACGCATATTAGATGGCATTTCCAAAACGGCACAAGAAAATGATCTGTCCATTTTATTTTTAAAATCAGATATTGACGTTACAAATGCAAAATATATCAATGCGTATAAAAATGGGCAAATCGATGGAATTATTGTCCTTTCACCGCATGAAAGCAACAGTGAATTCATCGAGCAAAAGCACTTAGAATTGATTGTACAAAACAAGCTCCCTGCCGTCATTATCAATGGTTCTACCAATATGGAAGGGGTCAGCTATATCAATTTAGATTACTACCACAGCACCTACCAGTGCGTGGCGTATTTGCACGCACATGGGCATAAAAAAATTGCTTATTTGCTGCCTGACAGTAGTGAAGCAAATGATAAAAATGCTATTAAAAGAAATTTAGGCTTTTTAGATGCTATGGCATCCGTTCATCTTCCTGTACGAGAGGGGTATTTATTTCACAGCGACCAAATAGAAAGTGTTATTCAATCCATTTTAAATGGCAACGGTCCAACCGCCATTGTGTGCAATAAATCCAGTTATGCTTGCGAATTTATGAAAACTGTGCTAGAAATGGGGTACAACACGGCTGATTTGGTCTCTATCATCGCCGCAAATTCTGAACCGTCTGATAAATTCCTCTTCCCTAACTTAACCGCTCTTGAAATTCCACTTGAAGATGTCGGACAAAATGCCGCACAGCTTTTACTGGATAATTACGAAAAAAGAAAAACACCAGCAACACTACTTTTCCCCAATACGTTATTTCTCGGGCAAACGGTTAAGGAATTATTATGATGTCTAAAGGTATGACCTAAACGTATAAGTTAATGATTTGCTTTTAATTGTTACACTTTTCCATAAATATTTGCACATTTTTCTGCTCTATATTTTCATCCGCATTGCCTCTCCCCATCCTGTCACATAAGCCTA
>JACMMQ010000222.1 GCA_014378955.1 Clostridia bacterium | reverse complement strand
GCGGGCGATGCGTGAATCGCCCCTACGATACAAAGGCTGTTTTTCAATTCGGACATTCGTTTCATAACATTTTGAACCATGCACACAAATCTATACATAACGAAAACCCGTAGGGGCGATTCACGAATCGCCCGATTACGCTTATGTACCGCATTACATTGAAAATTTTTCGTAATGAATTTGGCGCTTTTTGATGCCAAGTGTTTTTAAATGCTTCAATGAATTGCTGAGCAGAATAGCAGGACCGCAAATGTAAAAACCCAATTTATCATACGGTTGCCCAAAAATCTGTAACACCTTCTGGATTTTCGCAAGGTCAATAATGCCACGCTCACCTTGCCAAGTCGCATCATTCATGATAACAGGTACAAATATAAAGCTTTTCATGTCGTGCTGCATGGTGTGAAATTCATCCAATACAATGAGCTCGCTTGCAGTATTTGCACCCCATATAAGCACGACGGATCGGTCTTTGTCAGTATCTCTCATGTAACGAAGCATGCTCAAGGCAGGTGTGATGCCAGCGCCGCCAACGATAAAAACAGTGGCTTGCTCGTCTGGCGAAAGCACATAGCTAAACTTGCCATACGGTGCATCCAACAGCACACGGTCACCTACTACTATATCCCCAATACGCCTTGTATAATCACCTAACTGCTTGATGGTCATTTCAAGCTGTGAGGGATGGGTAGGGGAGGAAGAAATAGAAAACGGGTGACTTTCAGGACGAATGCGCTTGCTGAATATTTTCAAATAGCCAAATTGCCCTGGTAAATAGTGAAAAACCGCACCACTGGCTGGCGTCATTTGCAATGACCACATCGCAGGCGACTGCTTAACCACCGCTGTCACCACGAAAGGATGATTGCGTTTAAACAACTTATGTACAATGTAAAATCCAAAACCACACAAGAAATATATAATATAAACAACCCTCACCAAAGGGTATGCCTGTGCAGAGGACGTGAGCATAATGTGTAATGTTGCAATGCACAGTGCGACAATCGAGAAGTTGTGAATGAATTTTTGTACTTCATAATTGCCGATAAAGGTTTTTTTATAAGCTTGCCGTATTGTCAAAAACAACTTGAATCTAAACAACCACCATTCAACCATAAACAATAAGGTAGACACAATAACCGTAGCAAACAGTATAAGTGCAGCATTCCCAGGCTTGCCAACTAGCATTTCGCCCATCAATTGCTCGATAATAAGCTTGTGCGCAACTACCAATATTACGGCAACTACCGCCATAATGCCGTGAAAGCGGTACAACTTGTCCACTGCAAAAATACGGTCGAGAAATTTAGGTCGAGCACTAATGACAAACGAAAGCACCAACCAAGTAAAAGCAACTGCACCATAAGTGAGTGAAGCTAGAAAGGCATGATCACTATATTTATCAGCATTGGCGAAGTAGGTCAATGCAATTGGTAAAACTGGACTTAAGAAATACAGCAGTATAAAAAATATTTTTTTACCCATAATTACCTCCGATGCGATATACGTTAATTATACTAATTTGGGGGTGAAATGTCAAATGGAATTTTCGTGACATTTGACAAAGTTCCGATAACGGAATAATAGATAGTGCAAAGGGATGTAGACGTAAAATAATGTTTAGTTGGGGATTATGTTTATGGCGCAGTTTTCGATATAAAAAAGGGATGGAATGAGTATATGGTAATTTTGTGCTATCATGTAGAAAAATGTAAAAACTGGTTGATTTAGATATGTATTAGGTGTATAATAACGGTATGTTATTTTAGAACGTACCGTTATTTTTAGTATCATACATATTACTTTGCATAAAGAATTTAAGGAAGTGAAAAAATGCTTTTTATAAATATGGTTTTACCCATCTTACCTT
>JACMMQ010000221.1 GCA_014378955.1 Clostridia bacterium | reverse complement strand
TTCTAATTTTGTACTCTTTGTATCCGCTTGTAAAACGATGGGTTTATAATTCACGGCTGGTGGTGTAACCACAATGTCTGCCTTTTTAGGTCCACTGCTAATCACTAAGTCCACTGATTCCTTTGCATCCACAGTGCTTTTGGAAGTTGGATTTGAGCTAATAACCGTTTCTTTTGGCGCACTATCTTCCTTGTACGTTTCCTTGCCAAGTGTCAAGCCAGCTTCTGAAATCAATCGTTTTGCCTCCGTGACCGATTTACCTACAAGCTCAGGCACACGAATGATTTTAATCTCTTTTCCTTTGCTGATATACACCTTCGCAGTATCTTGTGGTGGGACAGACATGTTTGCGGTAGGGGTCGTGCGTGTCACCACACCCATTGGCAACGAATCATGAAACTCTTCTATCGTTTCGTATTTAATATTAACCTTTTCAAGCTCTAAGCCCGCTGCACGGTTTTCCTTGCCTACGACGTTTGGCATCAATACCTTTTGCGCACCTAAGCTTACGATTACATGCACCTCAGTTGGCGCTTTGAAAGCCTTATCTGCATCCGGTGTTTGTGAAATAATCAACCCTTTTGTATAGGTGTCACTGTATTCTTCACTGTCCTTCACAATCTTGATGTCACCAGCCTTGCCTACCTCACCCAATGTATCCTTGGCTTCCGCTAAGGTTTCTCCCACTATATTTGGCACCTTGAGTTCACCGTTATTAATTGTCTCCGCACCATTGGGTACATTGCTTGGCTTGACAAAAATAGCCACCGTTAATACAATAATCACAAGTGAGGCCGTCACAATCGCTGCAATAATTGCAATTTTATCTTCCTTGGTTTTGACTGGTTTTTTCTTCAATAATCTATCCTCCACGATCGGTACAACACGTGTTTGTTGTTCCATTTCGTATTCTTTTTGTGGCACTTGATTTGGCACTTGCTCGAGCGCCCGTTCTAAGTCCTTTTGCATCAACAAAGCCGTTGCATAACGGTCTGAAGCATCCTTGCTTAACGCTTTTTGTGTGATGATTTCTACCACGTTTGGAATGTCCATACGATAGTTGGACAAAAGCTCTGGTGCTTCTGTTACGTGCTTCATGCCCACAGCAACAGGCGTGTCCCCATCAAAGGGTACCCGTCCTGCAAGCATTTCATACAAAACTATGCCTAAAGAATAAATATCGGACTTTTCATCCGTTGCTTTGCCACGTGCTTGTTCAGGTGATAGGTAATGCACAGACCCAATATTTTCAATGCCTAGGCGCACCGTTTCCTCTGTGACCATACGTGCGATACCAAAATCTGTCACCTTGACCACGCCATTTGCGGTGATCAAAATATTGTGTGGCTTGACATCCCGATGGATGATGTTTTTTAGATGTGCATGTGCCAACGCAGATGCAATTTGGATGGCATATTTGAGTGCGACAGGAATAGGCAATGCCCCTTGTTTAATGACCTGTTCCTTTAGTGTCATGCCCTCTACCAATTCCATCACAATATAGTATTGGTCATCTTGATGCCCTACATCGTAAATGGATACAATGTTTGGGTGCGACAGACTTGCCGCCGCTTGTGCTTCTATATGAAAATGTTTAACAAATTCCTCGTTATCCGTAAGCTCTGAACGCAATATCTTCACAGCAACAAAACGGTTTAACAGCTTGCACCTTGCCTTGTACACCACTGCCATACCGCCGCCGCCAACTCTTTCAATAATTTCATAACGATTGTCTAGTATTTTGCCAATCATCGTAAACCCTCCCCTAATTCAAGTAATGCCACCGTGATATTATCTACACCGCCATGGTCATTTGCGGCTTGTACCAGCTGTGTTGCCGCTTCGTTTATATTGTCATGCTTAAGTATGATTGCCAATATTTCTATGTCTGATAGCATGTTGTTCAGTCCGTCCGAGCATAAAAGCAACGTACCCTTTGCATTTTCCAAGGTGCAGAAGGTTGGCTCGATAGAAAGTGAGGTGCCTAATGCCCGTGTGATTTCGTGCTTGCGTGGGTGAACCTCCGCTTGCGCTGGTGTGAGTAGCCCACATTCCACCATGCCCTCCACCACCGAATGGTCCTTTGTCAGTCGATGTATTTTCCCTTCGAATATATGATACGCTCGACTATCGCCTACATGCGCAATGGTGATGTTGTCCAAACCCAGCCATGCCAAAACCACCGTTGTGCCCATGCCTAATAATGGTTTTTCAAGACGAGACTTTTCATAAATTGCGTGGTTCGCATGCATAATCCCTTGCTTCATCATATCATGAGGTGGCTGAAAATAATGCATTTTAATGAAGTGACTGATTTGTTCTACCGCAAGGCTACTCGCCACCTCACCTGCTTGATGTCCACCCATACCGTCTGCAACAATTGCCAATACTTGATATTCATCCAAGGCAACGACGACACCATTGTCTTCATTTTGCTGTCTAACCTTTCCTACATGCGATTCAAAAGCAAATTTCATCCTACACACCTCTTCACTTAACTTTTTTGCTCATGCTGTTGACGAAGCTGACCACATGCCGCTTGAATGTCACTGCCCAACTCTCGTCTCACAGTTGCTGGAATGCCCTTTTTCTCTAAGTGCTGTTGAAAAGCACGTATCGCTTGGGCATTGCTTTTTACATAACTTGATTCGCTCACGGCATTCACGGGAATTAAATTAACATGGCACGACATGCCCTTTATTTTGCTTGCAAGCTGTTGTGCGTTATCCACACTGTCATTCAGCCCGTTAATCATCGCATATTCAAAGGTGATGCGCCGCCCTGTCACTTTTAGATATTGCCTACATGCCTTTAAAAGCGTGTCTATGTCATACGACTTGTTAATGGGCATGGATTGACTGCGAATGACATCATTGGGTGCGTGTAGCGAAATGGATAATGTAATGGGGATGTTTTCTTCCGCCAATGCCAATATTTTAGGGACAATGCCACAGGTCGATAACGAAATGTGCCGATAGCCTACATTGATGCCTAAGGGGTGGTTAACGTTTTTCAAAAAGTTCAGGACATTCTCATAATTGTCAAGCGGTTCGCCAATGCCCATGAGCACAATGTTTGAAATACGCTCGCCAATGTCTAGGCTTGCAAAAAGCACCTGGTCTAAGATTTCACCCGCACTCAAGTTGCGTACTAGTCCACCCACGGTGGAGGCACAAAAGCCACACCCCATGCGACAGCCCACCTGTGTGGAAATGCAAATGGTGATGCCGTGTGCATAATACATGACCACGCTCTCAATGCGGTTGCCGTCCGATAATTCAAACAAATATTTAACTGTTTTATCGATTTTTGACTGTAGCTTTTGTACAATTTTAAGTGAACTGACCGTTGCCTGTTGCTTTAATAAATTGCGTAAATCCTTGGACAAATCGGTCATTTCATCGATGCTTGTCACCCCACGGTGCAACCATGCAAATATTTGCTTGGCACGAAATTTAGGTTGCCCTAACGTCGCTAGAAATTGCTCTAGCTGTTCAAATGTAAAATCCTTTAAGTTGTTCACTATTATTCTACCTTTCGGCGCATTTTCGCAATAAAAAACCCATCGGTATCATCTGTATGCGGATAGAGCGTGACAAATCCCTCTTTTGCGGTGCTTTTATTGGGGAATAAGGCGCTTATATCGCATCGTTCAAACGCAATATGCGTCTGTAAAAATTTCTCTATCATGCCTTCGTTTTCTTCTTTTTCAATGGTACAGGTCGAATACACCAGCACGCCACCCGGCTTGACATAATGGGCGGAGGTGGTGAGGATTTTTCGTTGCACCGCTAATATCGTATTCAAATCCTCTAGGTTTTTATGCCATTTAATATCTGGCTTGCGGCGTATAATGCCAAGCCCTGAGCACGGTGCATCCACAAGCACGCCGTCATATTGCCCGACGAGCGTTTTATCCAATTCGGTGGCATCGTGCGTTTGTGCGGTGACATGGTGAAGCCCAAGTCGCTTTGCATTTTGCTCTATCAACGCCATTTTATGGGCATGTATGTCCCAAGCGGTCACCGTGCCACTGTCCGCCATCAATTGCGCTAAAAAAGTCGCCTTGCCGCCAGGTGCGGCACATACGTCTAATATTTTTTGACCCTTTTGAGGGTCGAGTGCCTGTGCGACTAACATAGACGCTTCGTCCTGCATGTAAAATAACCCTTGCTCGAATGCCTTGGTGCGCTCTAA
>JACMMQ010000220.1 GCA_014378955.1 Clostridia bacterium | reverse complement strand
ATAATCAAGCAGCGTGCGACGCTTCTGGTTCAGCACGCATGGGCAAACAAGGCTGTGCTAGCACGGCTGGACAAGGCTGCGGCATAGGTCGAGGCGGTAATGGTCAAGGTATGGGCGACGGTCAAGGTATGGGTAGAGGAAGATAACGAATACATGAATTGGGGGTGACTTTTGTGAATAATAAAACAACTAAAATAATTAGAGGGTCCATACTTGCACTTTTCTTGATTGGTTTAAGCATCTCCGCATATCTGCACCAAACACTTGGTGGAGGGGTTGCGCCGTCGATTCATGCACTGTGTCCTTTTGGTGGGCTAGAAAGTCTATATACATTCTTTGGGTCGGGTACATTTATCGCGAAGATTTATGCAGGCACGCTCATATTATTTGCGATAACGTTGGTGCTTGCCATCGTATTTAGACGCAGCTTTTGCGGTCTTATATGTCCATTCGGTGCCTTGCAGGAGTTTTTTGCAAAGCTTGGCAAAAAGCTATTTGGCAAACGATTTGTAATACCTAAAAAAATGGATAAGCCATTCAGATTTTTAAAATACGTCATTTTATTCATCACCGTATTTTATGCGTGGAAAACAGCAGGACTTTGGATGGCACCGTATGACCCTTGGTCTGCCTATGCACATTTACCAGAAGGGCTTGGTAGTGTATGGGAGTCCTCTGCAGCGGGGCTTATCATACTTGTCATTACGATTGTTGGTTCGATGCTGTATGACCGCTTTTTTTGTAAATATCTTTGTCCAATGGGCGCACTATATGGCATTATAGGAAAAATAAGTCCTTATAGGGTCGTGAGAAATGAAGATAAATGTGTTAATTGCGGACTTTGTACTAAAAATTGCCCTGTCAATATTGATGTTCAGCACACGAATGAAGTAAAAACCGCTGAATGCTTAAACTGTCAAACGTGCGTTTTGAATTGCCCTAAAGCAGGCGCATTAGAAATGAAAGCAGGTAAAAAAACAGTCAATCCATTTGTAGCAATTGTGCTTGTACTTGCGCTATTCTTTGTTCCGATCTTGATAAGCCAAGCGGCGGGTGTTTATAACCTAGTACCAGGCAAGCTAAAAGCGGGAGAAACCTTAAAGCTTGAAAATATCAAGGGTTATATGACCATAAAAGAGGTAGCGGAGCAAGCTAAAATGGAAGTGAAAGAGGTATATAAGGCATTGGGCATCCCTGAAGTGGTTCCAAAGGAAACAAAAATGAAGGAAATCAAAAACATTGCGCCTGAATATGACTTTGAAAAAATGAAGGAGTCAACAGGAATTCCAACCTCTACAGAAAAGACAAAAACAGAAGTTGCAGCACCAACGCAAAAGCTAGATGCATCACTAGTGCGAGGCTCGATGACAATTAAAGAAGCGGCAGAGGCAACTAAAACGGAGCTCGAAGATTTCCGTGGTAAATTCAAAATACCGGAAAACGTACCGTCTGAAACGAAGATGAAAGAGATTGTCAATATAGTATCTAATTACGATTTTGAGAAAATCAAGAGCTCTTTCAACTAAGAACTTAATTTATATTTAATGCATATTAGATTGCTTTACAGCTAATTTAAGAAAGCACATTCTAATAAAGAGAGGCTTATCTTGTGACTATTGTTTAGATTATGTTCATCATTGTAAATTCAGCAATATAGTAATTTCTAGAATATTGCCATCAAGCACTAAACATACAAACCATCAGAGTCGTCCGAAGTGCAATATTGTTGAAAAAATAGTAGTTAAGGGGATTGTCCAACTGCGGTTTGGCATTCCCTATTCTATATTACATTTCTTTGTCCGTTGTCAAGGGGCAGGGCGGTTGTATTTTGCCGCCAACAAGTGGGGCAGCAAAATCTCCGCCGGCAAGTATGCCCCCTTTGACAAGGATAATAGTATTATTAAGGTTTTTCATATGCAAGAGCAGAGGACATATTATAAATTGCCGCATTGCGTTTAATTTCTGTTTTCACTTTATGCGCAAATAACTGTCGTGGTGCCTTATTGCTCTTATCTCTGCCTTCATCTTCCGACAATCCATATGCAACTCCGGAATCACCCCAAGCCCAAAGAGTGCCATCTGCTTTAACAGCAAGACCTATTTCACCAGAACATGAAAAACTTATAACGTCATCCAATATCTTTTCAGGTAATAGCGTTCCTTCACCCTCCCTGCCTAATTGGTATTTATCATTAGCGCCCCAAACCCAAAGGGAGTTATCCGATTTTTTTGCTGCGAAAAAGTTATAACCACACGCTACTTCAACAAAGTCACCGTCAGCAATTTGAGTAGGTTCAATAGCTTGTAAAGCAAAGAGGGTTTCATTCTGCGACCCTCTAATATAGGGTTTGCCGAAAGCCCAAACTGTTCCATCAGTTTTTACAAAAGCCACACGTTCCACACACATGGCAACATCAATACAATCATCGGAAATCTTTGTGGGTGTTAATGGATAATCCTGATAAGCATAATCAGTCTGATTTTTGTTTCTTAATATCCATGCGGAATTATCATTTTTTAAAAATATAATGCCAGTGCTGCCTATAACCTTTTTTACATCTTCGGTAATAATATCGCCATCTATATCTTTCCTAAGACCTTTAGCGTAATATAAAACGCCGTTGACATCTATATAGTTCATACCAGAATAGTATTCAACATCTTCTCTTATTAAAATGTCTTTGGTATCAACTAAGAAATCCATCATTTTATATGCCTTGTTGTCTAAAGCAATAACGGTATTGTAACTGGCGCTCTTAACATTATATCTGGCATATAGAGGACCGTTACCGCCTTGCTTATAGTTTGCTCCACTCCATGTGTACAGTTTATCATCTTTTGAAATAGCAGAGGCCGATCCTT
>JACMMQ010000219.1 GCA_014378955.1 Clostridia bacterium | reverse complement strand
GCTTTTGAGCCTTGTGCATCCTGTACCATTTTGATAATTTGAGAAAGTGCCGTGTCTTTACCCACTTTTGTTGCTTTTATCTTTAAAGCACCGTTTGTGTTAATGGTCGCCCCGATGACGGTATCGCCAATGCCTTTCTCAACAGGCAAGCTTTCGCCTGTTAGCATCGCCTCATCAATCGCAGAGTTCCCTTCAAGCACTAAACCATCCACGGGCATTTTTTCGCCCGGTCGCACGATGATGATATCGTGCACAAGAACCTCTTCAATGGCAATGTCTATTTCAACCCCATCACGCACAACACGTGCGGTTTTTGCTTGCAGTCCCATTAGCTTTTTGATGGCTTCAGAGGTTTTGCCCTTTGCGACCGCTTCAAAATATTTGCCCAATAGGATTAATGTAATAATCACCGCAGAAGCCTCGAAATACAAATCTTTCATCATAACGCCCTGCTTGAGCGGAACGAAAAAGACATTGTAAACGCTGAAAAAGTATGCAGCAGAGGTGCCAAGCACAATCAGAACGTCCATATTTGGACTTTTTGAACGCAAGGCATAATATGCATTTTTGTAAAACTTATAGCCTATGATAAATTGTATGGGTGTGGCTAACACGAGCTGAAAATAGGCATCGTGTAAAAATGCGGCATTGATATTGAAAAGTGCTAAAACCATTGCAACAACTAGTGGAGCGCTCAATAGGGAAGACCCTATAAGCGATTGCGTTAAGCCCTTGATTTCTTTTTCACGTCTTGCCTTGTCTTCGTCTTGTGTTTCAGGTGCGATAGGTGTGGCTTGATAGCCGAGGCTTACAATCGCCGTGATGATAGCTGCAATGGATAGTTTTTGCATGTCGTAAGCAACGGTACATGTTTCTGCGGCGAGATTGACCGATACTTTTTGTACCCCTTCAAGCTTTACAAGCTTTTTTTCGATGCGGTTTGCACAGGCGGCACAGGACATGCCGATAATTTTGAATTCGTCTGATGTATGCTTGGGTGGCTGTACCACCGCATAGCCAAGCTTTGTAATGGTTGCTTCTAGCTTATCGATATCAATTAGCTGTGCGTCATATTGAACAGTGGCTTGCTCGGTTGCATAATTAACATTTGCTTGCGTAACGCCCTCGAGCTTATTCAGTCCTTTTTCAACACGCAACGCACAGGCGGCACAGGACATGCCTGCTATTTTAATGGTTTGTTGTTTAGGCATACGGTCACTTCCTTTTTGTTATTATATCACTTAATTTCCACAGCATCCACCTTTATTTTGACCTGTTGGAACGGACTCGTTTATAGTTTGTGTAGCAGTGCTTGAAACATCAGAAACCACAGCAATATTGCTACTAATCATGCCCATCCAGCAGGTGAATCCAATATTGCCATCTTCGGTGGGGGTAAAGCTCACCACCGTATCGCCAGCCACAAGATTTTTTTTGATACCGTATTTTGGAATGGTAATCGCTCTGTTACAGCCGTTCAAATCAGATTTTTCAGCATGTATCGTCCATTGTACGGGAATGCCCTTTTGAACAACAATCGGTTCATAGCCACCAGAGGTCACCTTTGAGGTGACAACTTGTACATTGCCTTCAATTTTTGCAACAGCCCCTGTTGGTTGTGTAGCATAGGAGGTTGCTATACCGGATAGGCTTAGTCCTCGATTGACCATCAAAATCCCTAATACCATAACCAGTATTGCACTTGCCTTTAACAAATTCTTGGTAAATTTGCCACTTAAGAAGGTACTCATCGCACCAAACCCAAACATCAACGGAACAGTGCCGAGGCTGAAAAAGAACATGGCGGACGCGCCAGCCATAAAGCTACCAGTGCCTAACGCATAAAGCTGCATCGCTTGTAGTGGACCACATGGCATCAAGCCATTGATAAGCCCTACATAAAAGGGCGTGTGATTGTTTTCTTGGTTTAATTTGCGTGAAAATATCTTAGGCATGGTTGGGATGAAATTCTTTAACGCGGGGAAGATGTTGAGCATATTCAGCCCCATGATAATCATAAACAAGCCTGAAAGCACAGCGACAATGCCTTGTGCCCAACCAGTGAAGCTAATAACAGCACCCAAAGCACCCACAACACCACCAATCAAGGTGTAAGAAACCACTCGACCAGCGTTATACATCAGGCTAGGGGTGATCGCCGCAAGCGTTGAGGTGCTTTTTTCACTAGCGATGCTTTGCGATAGGTTGATGCCGCCACACATGGCGATACAGTGTAGTGAGGTGAGCAAGCCCACGATAAACAGCAGTCCGAGGCTCATATTTTGACTAATATTAGGCATGAAGTTAAAGCCAACGGTATTTTGAATAATGAAATAGAGTGCAAAAATTATCAGTCCAAAAGCAATCAGTTGATGGCTACTTGATTTTTCAGAAATTTCATCTTTTGGCGCAACCACCACCCGTGCTTGCAAGGGATATCCCAATTGATTGAGCTTGGCAACAATTTTTTTTGCGCTCATTTTGTCCGCATCAAAGGTTATATGGATGGTTGCATGCACATACGATGCCTTCACCGAATTCACCCCATCAAGCTTTTTAAGCCCATTTTCAATGCGCAATTCACAACCACTACAAGTCATTTTTTGCACATGAAATGTTTTTCTAGCCAATGTTTGCGACATACAAAGCCCCCCTTTTTAAAAACTACCCTTATCATACCAAAACATTATGAAGATTTTATGAAGATTATCATATAAAAAGAGCCACTAAGCAACATAGGTTGCAAAGTAGCTCTTTTAAATGCTTTTGGCACTGCTGAAAAACCTTACTTTCTTTTTCTATCGCAAAAAGAAAGTAACAAAGAAAAATACTCTTTATACTAATCTTGATTAAAATCATAACCATCTGTCGGTCGGTGTTTCAAAACGCTTACTCGCG
>JACMMQ010000218.1 GCA_014378955.1 Clostridia bacterium | reverse complement strand
TAGTTGTTCCAACCTTTATCACTCCTGACTAATGTTGTTGTTAGCGCTTTAACATTATATCAGAGTTTTGGGGGTTGGACTTTTTTTATTTATTTGGGCATTTCATTATACAACTTAGCAATTAGTATTAGATATGTCTTTCAATTGATAAATCTTCAACCTTTTCTTTTGGCATCTCAAGCGCTGTCGCTTTACCGAAATAGTAGCCTATGTATCCGATCATTGCTGTTATGATGGTCATCGATGATTGTGGAATTTCTTTGCGTGTTAAAATGCAGTAAATAACGACGAACGTAAGCACTGCTATTGATATCAATGCAATTGTTTTTCGTGTTTCAATTTTTTTCATGAACACCACCTCCTGCAACTATCTTACGCTAGATTCAGTGATTCATGACAACTTTTTTATAATTTTAAACAACCATTGCTATGTCGTTTGCCGTGTTACTAAATTTGGCATTATACGTTTTACTGCCTTAGGCTTTAGCCCTTCAAACACCTGTTTTAGCACCTCGGTTGCACCCTTTGCCATTTGCTCCATGCCGCTATCAATGGTGGTAAGCTCGGGCATGGTGCATGTTGAAAAGACCGAATTGTTATATCCCACTACCGCTACGGCTTGGGGCACAGCAATTTCATTTTGCTTGAGTGCCTTTAACACACCCAACGCACTGACGTCTTCACTGGTCATCACGGCGTCAAAATGCTTGCCTTGCTGCAATAAATCATTGACCAGTTGTTGTGCACCTTCAATGCCTTTTGGCGCATGGTAAATACTGTCTTCATTGCATGGTAAGCCGTTGTCCGCCATGCCTTGCTTGAAGCCATCGGTTTTTGCGTTGGCACTGTAGGTGTGTGCATCGTTGATGAAAAGGATGTTTTTGCGTCCACTTTCGGCGAGCATATGCACGCATGCCCTCGTACCCGCCGCATCGTCACACAAAACCGCATAGACATTTGGCACGTCAAGCGTGCTATTGACAAGCACAACGGGCGTTTTTTTTGCCGCTTTTTGGACGATGACATTCAAATGCTCGTCATTAAAAACAGAACCCACCAGTATGATGGCATCCACACGCTTTTGTTGCATGATATGAATGTAGTGGATTTTCTCAGGCACTTGTACGCCTGTGTTGAACAGCAAGCAATTGTATCCTAATTGCGCAAGCTCTCGTTCGATGGTGTGCGCAACGGTCGCATAATAGGTGTCCCGAATGTCAATTACCGCAAGCCCGACCGTTTTACTGGCATTGACCGCAAGCCCTCGTGCCACAGCGTTGGGTACATAACCAAAACGCTCAATGGCACTTTGCACCTTCGTCCTTGTTTTGTCGCTCACGTTTTTGTCTTGATTGATTACCCGTGACACGGTTGCAATGGACAGCCCCGTTTCTCTCGCAATATCATAAATATTCATGGTCTATACGCCTAATATCGCCTTTTGCATGCCTTCATTTACGATTGTATACAGTGCCTCGCTCACATAATTGGTTAAGCCCTCAATTTCATTTAAATCGTGGTTATCCCACCAAGTTTTTTGCGCCAGCACTGTTTTTGTGAGCGTGTCAATGCCTGCCTTTGTGCCATCGCACGCCTGCCAAACGCCTTTGAAAAATGCTAATACCTCGGCATCGTCCTTGATGTTGTACACAACGCCATTGCGTGAACCAATGAGTTCACCGTTTTGAATGTCTGTGCCCTTGTAAAATGCAATCAGTGCCGCCAACGAAAAGGACAGGTGCTTTGGCAAACAGCCCTTGCGGTTGATGTATTCAAAGAATGACGGGAGCACCCTTGTTTTGAATTTTGAAATAGCATTAAGTGAAATGCTCATGAGCAAATGCTTGATAAATGGGTTTGTGAACCGCTCAATGACGTCATTCGCATATTGCGACAGTTCATCATGTGGCAAATCAAGCGTTGGGATGATTTCCTCAAACAAGCCTGTTTTTAAAAAGCTTGCAATGCACGCATCATCCACACATTCCTTCACCGTGTCTAAACCGTATAAATAAGCCACTGGCACGGTCATGGTGTGTGCGCCATTTAAAATACGCACCTTGCGTGTGCGGTATGGCTCCATGTTGTCGGTAAAAATCACGTTCAAGCCTGCCTTTTCAAACGGCAACTCATGCTGTACCTTTTGGTCTAACTCAATCACCCATAGGTGGAATATTTCAGAGGTCACGAGCGCTTGATCGACATAGCCCAATTCCTTTTGCAATGCTTCAATTTCGTCCTTTGGATAGCCTGTTACAATGCGATCGACCAAGGTATTCGCAAAATAATTAGCATTTTCAAGCCAAGCGATAAATGCACTGCCCAACGCCCATTCATTTGCCAAGCGTAGCACAATCGCCTTTAAATTATCACCATTGCGGTCAATGAGCTCGCACGGTAT
>JACMMQ010000217.1 GCA_014378955.1 Clostridia bacterium | reverse complement strand
TGTGATAGCTTCTTTTTAATTATAGGTGCTTCTTTTTTTTAATAAATCACAGATGGTGCTTTTGCTTACATCTGCAACTGTTGATTTTAATATTTTGGATGCTGAAATCGAACTGCAATTTAATGAAATATTATAGATGGCATCCGTTAATCTTGTTGTTTTTTTAGCTTTGTATGGCAAAAAGTTATATGTCTGGGCAAAGGTAGTGTAAGAGCTATTTGGATAAACACAAAACATTTTGCAATTATCTAATACTAATTACAATTTAAAATCTTTATATGTTGTGTTTTTTGAGGCTTGGTGCGAGCTTGTTGCGTATGCAACCGTACCAAGATTTTGTGAAACCAATTGAGAGGGACATCACACCAAGCCTCAAAAAACGTTTACAACATTTTAAATTGGAATTAGTATGACACATCGCCCGATAGAACAATGTGCTTGCACCCTTTTTCGTCTGTCACCAGCAAGGCGCCCCTGCTGTCCATTCCGTCCGCTGTGCCTATAATTTCGCCACCTACTTGGCTTACACGAATTCTTCTGCCAATGGTGTTAGAATGTGTATAATATTCCGCTAAAAGAGCGGCGTCTAGCTGTCCTTCATACGCTACATAAAGCGATTTCATTTCATGCAATATACGAGCAATTAATGTATTTCGGCCAATCTTTTTACCTGTTTCAATCAAAATAGAGCTTGCAATGTCTTGCAGGCACGATGGAAATTCCTCTTTTTGCGTGTTGACATTGATGCCGATGCCCACTAATACATAATCGATTTGCTCCATCTCAGCGTGCATTTCTGTCAAAATGCCACACACCTTACCGCCCGATAGCATCACATCATTCGGCCATTTGATGGTGGGTGAAATGCCGCATACCGACGCTATGGCACGTCGCACTGCCAACGCCGCTAACAGTGTAATGCCTGTTGCGTGCTGTGGCGGAAACTGTGGTCTTAGCACAACCGTCATCCATATGCCCTGCTGCGCAGGAGAACTCCATGCCCTGCCAAGACGACCCTTGCCTGCTGTCTGCTGTTCTGCAAGGATGATTGTCCCTTCCTCACAGCCCTTTTGCGCTAGCGCCTTCGCCACTACGTTTGTGGACGTAACGGTGTCAAAAACTTTTATATGTGCAGTCCACGCATCGCCATAACTGGCAATTCGATATTGATTGAGCGTATCAGGCAGGTGTGTTAAGCAATACCCCCGCTTTGTGACGGCTTCAATTGCTATGCCTTGCTGTTTGAGTGCATTCACTGTCTTCCATACGGTGGTGCGAGATACGCCAAGTGTACTGCACATTGTCTGTCCTGAAATATAGTCACCCACGTTTTGCGATAGCAATGACAAGACCTTATCCTTCATAACCGCACCTCCCTACAACAAGCATGAACCTATTATACACGAAAGTATAGTAACATTTCAACAAAAACCGAGGGCAAGGTTTTAAAAAACCCTACCCTCAACCCAATGCTTGTCCTATTTTTATACAATTGCTTTAATCATCAAGGTGAAAATAGCCCCTAAGGCGTGATAAGTCCTTTGCACGCTAAGTTTACCAATTTTTTAAATAGAATACAAGTGTAATTTGAGAATTGTTAAATTTTTGTAATATTACCTTCACGTATACCTTTCATTTTTAGTGCCTTTTTAAATCATCGCCAATAAAAAGCAAGCGAATAAAGGCGCAAACTTACATACAAAAAGAGCAGACTCATCGGTCTGCTCTTTTTGTTACATCATTAATTTATTGGCGTTGAGTACAAATAATTCATTGGGATAATTTCTTTTTCTTGTCCAGCGCTCTTCCAGAATAATTTACACGTTGCGCCACCCTGTGCTTGGTAATACTCTACCACGATTTTGTGGAACTGGCGATTAGCCATTGGCACGATTGCTGTGTACTCATTTGCTGAGCTTGGATGCCATTCGTCAATAACCAATTTGTCATCGATGTACACACGCACACCATCATCTGCAATGATTGAAAGATCCATGTCCTCTGTATATTTACCTTCAACATAGCCCGACCAACGTGCCGAGAAGGTGCATATTGCAATGGATTCGTCTGGTGTTTTATCTCTCGCCCAGTTGAAGCTGATATTGTCCTCAATCTTCATTAAAC
>JACMMQ010000216.1 GCA_014378955.1 Clostridia bacterium | reverse complement strand
GCGGGACGGGAAACCCGTCCCCTACGATTGGTACGGTTATGGGATGGTTTAAATATCAAACCACTCAATACATTAATACGAACAACAATATTGGTTTAACGAAAGTATGGCAACGTTCTTATCACGACCATATCATAAGAAACGAAAATGATTATTTAAAAATATGGCAGTATATAGATACGAATGCCTTGAAATGGCAGGATGATTGTTATTATCAATAAATTTAGTACAAGAGGTGTACCCTTGAAAATAAAAAAATTACATAAAATGTTAATCGTCCTAGCGATATTCATTGCATTTAGCTTCATGGCAATTTACGCAGGGCTTACAATCAAACATTACACCATCAACACTGATAAGCTCTTAACCAAACAATCTATCAGAATTGTGCTAATTGCAGATTTACATAGCCATATCTATGGTGATAAGCAAAGCGAAATCGCCATGAAAATTGCCAAGCAAAAGCCTGATATCATCGCACTGGCTGGTGATATAGCGGATGATGGTACGCCCATTGAGGGCACGAAGCAGTTTTTGCAGGCGATCCAAGGGCTTGCGCCCACCTACTATGTAACGGGCAATCATGAGTTTTGGTCGAACGACATTGTGAACATTCGAGCAGTATTTCGAAGCTTTCACGTCACCATATTAGCCAACACCTATGAGAAAATCACCGTGAATGGCGCGGACATTATCATCGCAGGTGTGGATGACCCGGATGTTGTGCGGTATGAAAAGCCTGGCATGGATTGGAAAAAGGAAATGAAC
The DNA here is from genome assembly GCA_014378955.1 of Clostridia bacterium. Classification (GTDB taxonomy): domain Bacteria; phylum Bacillota; class Clostridia; order SK-Y3; family JACMMQ01; genus JACMMQ01. The sequence continues at coordinate 1,567 of JACMMQ010000216.1, read as the reverse complement.
AATAGCTTTGCAAAGCTTAAAGATCAGCCGCAGTACATGGTTTTGCTATCACACAGACCTGAATTGGTGGCGCTATATCAAAAAACACCCTTTGACCTCGTGCTGTCTGGGCATTCGCACGGCGGACAGGTGCGCATACCTTTTTTACTCAACGGATTATTAGCGCCCAATCAAGGGTTTTTTCCGAAATATGCTGGAGGCTTGTACCAGTACGGCAATATGACCCACATTGTAAGCCGTGGTGTGTCGTACAGCCCACGTTTGCCACGCATTTTTAATCCGCCCGAAATCGTGGTGATTGAACTTTTACCAAAGCATCAATAGAACAACAAGTCAATACTTTGCGCTTGTTTTGATTACATTGCTTGGCTCGCTTGTGCCGTTGGTCAAGGGTGACAAGCTACAAGTAATTGAGGCGCTTAAATTCACATAAAATATGATATAATTTCGCAAAGCACTTGCATTTATTTTGCATATATTGTATGATATAAGTCGAAATGAAGGAATTATGAATTGAAATTACCAGTCGGTTTCATATTTAACATGGGAGGGTAAAAAATGAGTATGCAATTATCTCAAAAAGGTATGGCGGTTAGTCCGTCTTCAACATTGGCAATTGACGCAAAGTTTAAAGCAATGAAAGCATCAGGGTTAGACGTCGTAGGTTTTGGCGCAGGGGAGCCGGATTTTGACACCCCACAGCACATCAAGGATGCGGCAATCGCAGCCATTCTAGCAGGTGACACCAAGTACACACCAGCAGCAGGCACGGTGGCGATTAAAAAAGCCATTTGTGATAAATTGTTGCGTGACAACGGCTTGACCTACACCCCGGATCAAATCGTGGTGTCAAACGGTGCAAAGCATTCATTGGTCAATGCATTTCAAGCGATTTGCAACCCAGGTGATGAAGTGATTATTCCTACCCCGTTTTGGGTGAGCTATCCTGAAATGGTGAAATTGGCAGATGGCGTGCCAACGTACATCGAAACAACCGAGGAAAATGGCTTTAAATTCACGATAGAGCAATTGCGTAACGCCATTACACCCAAAACAAAGGCACTTATCCTAAACAGCCCCTCCAACCCAACCGGTATGATTTACACAGACGCTGAACTCAAAGCGATTGCTGATTTAGCGGTTGAAAAGAATATCTTTGTTGTGTCCGATGAAATATACGAAAAGCTTATATACGAAGGTAGTCACACCTCTATTGCAAGCTTCAATGAAGAAATCAAGGCGTTAACCATTTTGGTGAACGGCGTGTCCAAATCATTTGCAATGACAGGCTGGCGTATAGGCTACACCGCATCCACCTTGCCAATCGCAAAAATTATGGGTAACGTTCAAAGTCATGCAACGTCCAATCCAAACTCCATTGCACAAGCGGCAACGGTTGCGGCATTGAACGGGCCTGAGGACGATATTGAAAGGATGAAAAAAGCGTTTATTGAACGCCGTAATTATATGGTTGAGCGCATTAACAGCATCACAGGACTTTCTTGCAAAATGCCACAGGGTGCTTTTTATGTCATGATGAACATCACAGGCATTTTGAATGAGACGT
>JACMMQ010000215.1 GCA_014378955.1 Clostridia bacterium | reverse complement strand
CCAAAAGCGTTGTAAGTAGTGCAAATACTAGTAAAGCTGTTAAAATGCGTACTGTCTTTTTTTTCATGTTATTTCCTCCTAAATTTTATGTATACTAATCATACTGTATAAATATATTTTTGCGACAATTCAAATGTGCAATAGTATACAAACACCTTTATTATATTCGACGGACAGATAAATAAACCCTTTTTTTATTAAAAATTATTTACACGATAGTTTTAGATTTTGGTTTCACTATTGCTTCGCATCTGTTATAATGGTTTGCAAGCAAAATAAAATTCGGTTTTCATATAAGAGGGAGCTATCATATGTACAAGCTTTGGGGCAAGCTTTATACCAATCAACAAATGACGCACCAAGTTACCTTGCCTTGCGAGGCGGCATCGTATTATGATTTTGACACCATTAAAGTGGGTATAGCAGACGTATGCAAACAGTTTGATGTGGGCATGCCTGTTTTGTTGCCTAGCCATCGGGATGAATTTGCAAAATTCGGCAGGGCAAGCTTTCGACAGGGGGATTTTTTGGAGGACGTTTTGTTTGACCGCATGGAAATCCAAATATTTAGCGATAAAAAGAAAGTAACCCGTCCACGTTATTAACCAGCACACAATGGTATCATACTGTTTTGCGTTTCAACATGCGGAAACAATGTTTAACCATGCTCTTTTAATCATAGAAACGCAAAACAGTTGCAGCAAAGTTTAACGCGGATTAGTATCAATCGTAGGGGACGGGTTTCCCGTCCCGTTTTTTTAATGTTTTACACTCGTTATTATCGGGATGGGAAACCCATCCCCTAAAAAATTTACGCCTAAATATTAAAAACAGGGTGCTCAAATTTATCCTTGAGCGCCCTGTTTTATGTTTTATATTAGATATAATACAACAAATCGGAATAGGTTGGCATTGGCCACAAGTCGCTATCCACGATGGTTTCAAGTTGATCAGCAAACGATCTTACTGCCCTCATTTGTTTCATCACTTCATCACGGTAGTAACAAGCCTGTGCAAAGGCATCCGTCATTTCTGTTGCGATTGCATTGACTTTTTCCAATGCATCCACTTCTTTTTGAAGGTTGCCCAACAAGGTGGATGACTCTTTCAATAAAGAGGTTTGTGCCGAAATATCAACATCAATGCCTGTTGCTTGAATGGAGTTAATGCTGTTCGCCAACTCCGTTACAAAAGCAATACTAGCAGGTACGATTTGACGTTTTGCCATGTCAAGCATGGTTAACGCTTCAATATTGATTGTTTTGATGTAGTTTTCCAAATGTATTTCATAACGTGCATGTAATTCTACCTCACTTAAAACGCCAAATTTACCAAATGTTTCGATAGATTTTTCGCTAATCAGGGTAGGAATAGATTGTACGGTTGAGGTCAAGTTTGGCAAACCACGTTTGGTTGCTTCTACTAGCCACTCGTCTGCATAACCATTGCCATTGAAAATAACCCTTTTGTGTTTTGCTGTAATCTCTTTGATAATTGCTTGGACTTCTTTATTGAAGTCAGCGGCTTTATCCAATCGATCTGCGATATCGCACAATGCATCCGCAACGATGGTGTTCAACACGACGTTTGGTCCAGCAATGGAAGCGGAGGAAGGCACCATACGAAACTCGAACTTGTTGCCTGTGAATGCAAATGGGGAAGTTCTGTTACGGTCAGTGTTATCCTTTGGCAATGGCGGCATGGTGGAAACGCCGATTTCAATTCTACCACCTTGCTTGGAGGATGTTGCACCACCATTTTCAATTTGTTCTAAAATGTCTGTCAATTGGTCGCCTAAGAAAATGGAGATAATCGCTGGAGGTGCTTCATTTGCACCCAAACGATGATCGTTCCCGGCATTGGCAGCAGAGAAACGCAATAGTTCTGCATGGGTATCAATCGCCTTGATCACTGCACTTAAAAATACCAAGAACTGTGCATTGTCATGTGGGGTTGTCCCTGGTTCTAATAGGTTTTGTCCATCATTGGTGGAAAGTGACCAGTTGTTATGTTTACCAGAACCATTGATGCCTTCAAAAGGTTTTTCATGTAAAAGGCAGGTTAAGCCATGACGGCCAGCGACTTTTTTCATGATTTCCATGGTCAATTGGTTGTGGTCAGTTGCAATATTGGTGGTACTAAAAACAGGCGCCATTTCATGTTGTGCTGGAGCAACCTCGTTGTGCTTGGTTTTAGACGCTATGCCCAATTTCCAAAGCTCGATGTCCAATTCCTTCATGAATGCTGCAACTCTTTCTTTCAATACGCCAAAATAATGATCTTCCATTTCTTGACCCTTAGGCGGTTTTGCACCAAAAAGTGTTCTACCTGTTAGCAGTAAATCTTTTCTTTGTGCATACATGTCTTGGTCTACCAAGAAATATTCTTGTTCTGCACCCACGGTTGCAATAACCCTTGATGCTGTGTCATTGCCAAACAATTTCAAAATACGAACGGCTTGCTTTGAAATGACTTCCATCGAACGAAGCAATGGGGTCTTTTTGTCCAACGCTTCACCTGTGTAAGAATAAAAAGCAGTTGGAATGCAAAGTGTTACGCCTGAAACGTCTTCCTTCAAAAATGCTGGAGATGTGCAATCCCACGCGGTATAACCACGTGCTTCAAATGTTGCACGTAAGCCACCAGAAGGGAAAGAGGATGCGTCTGGTTCACCCTTGATAAGCTCCTTACCAGAAAATTCCATTATCACTTTGCCGTCATTGGTTGGTGAAATAAAGGAATCATGTTTTTCAGCTGTGATGCCAGTCATTGGCTGGAACCAGTGTGTAAAGTGTGTTGCGCCTTTTTCGATTGCCCAATCCTTCATTGCATTGGCAACCACTTCAGCAACAGCAGGATCTAATGCTATGCCCTCATCAAGTGTTTTTTTTAGTTTTTTAAAAATCGCCTTTGGCAATCTTTCTCTCATAACCGCCTCGTTAAATACATTGCAGCCATAGAGCTCGTTCAGTGAAATAATCGTTTCTTTCATAAAATAGTCTCCCTTCGTTTATATACTAGTGCGCTTTGGAAATATCGATTTAAAAGCGGACTAGTATAGCTTAATGACTTTGACCCCTTGTGGAGTGTCCGCTAATTCAATACCCTTTGCTTTTAGCAAATCGCGAATTTCGTCCGCCTTTGGCCAATTCTTATTCGCACGTGCAGCCTGCCTTTGTTCAATCAACTCAGCAACCTCAGCATCGACCTCATTGTCTTGCTGCTTTTGCAATATGCCTAACACCGCCCCTAAGGACGTGAGGGTATCCTTTGCTAACTGCAAAATGCCCACCGCTATTTGCTGTACATTGTTAAGCTTGACATTGATTTCCCTTACCATGTCAAACAATGCCGCGATGGCATCTGCGGTATTCAAATCGTCCTCCATCGCCGCTTCAAAGTTGGCTTTATACTTGCCAATGGTTTGAGACAAAGCGATTTCTTGTAGGGATAGCGGACGAGCTACTGCCTGTTCGGTTAAAAAATCTATATTTTTGATGCAGGTATAAATACGGTCTAAGCCACTTTGCGCTTGATGCATCAAGTCCTTGGAGAAATTTATAGGGCTTCTATAATGTGCGGACAGCATGAAAAAGCGAATGACCTCATAGTCAAATTCTGCCGCTACATCACGCACGGTGAAAAAGTTGCCTAGCGATTTGGACATCTTTTGGTTGTCCACATTGATGTACCCATTGTGTACCCAATAATGTGCAAACGGCACGCCATTAGCTGCTTCACTTTGTGCGATTTCATTTTCATGGTGTGGGAATATCAAATCCTGCCCACCGCAATGTATATCTATGGTATCGCCCAAATAGGCGTTTGCCATGGCGGAGCATTCAATGTGCCAGCCCGGTCTGCCCATGCCCCATGGACTTTCCCATGCAGGCTCGTTTGGCTTTTGCTTTTTCCATACGGAAAAATCCATCGCATCACGCTTTTGCTCGTTGACGTCCACACGCACGCCTATCTCTAAATCCTCTAGAGGCTGGTGTGAGAGCTTGCCATACCCCTCAAATTGCTTGGTGGAGAAGTATACATCGCCATCGACATTGTATGCATAGCCCTTTTGCTCTAATTTTACAATCAGTGCAATAATGGCATCGATGTGCTCAGTTGCTTTAGGATGTACGGTCGCAGGCTTAATGGCCAAACCACTTGCATCCTTGAAATATTCTGCAATATATTGCTCGCCCAATTGCTTGACGGTGATGCCTAGCTCGTTTGCCTTGTTAATCATTTTATCATCAATGTCAGTGAAATTCTGAACAAATTGCACATCTAATCCCTTGTATTCAAAATAACGTCTTAAGGTGTCAAATATGATAAACGGACGTGCATTGCCTATATGAAAGTAATTGTAAACGGTTGGACCGCACGCATACATTTTCACTTGCTTTGGGTCTATGGGTATAAATTCTTCTTTTTGACGGGTTAAACTGTTAAACAGTTTCATTCTTTTTTGCCTCCAACTGTTTTTCTAAATGCTCCATACGAACGAGCATCTTGCATAATTCTATCGAAACTGGGTCTGGTGTATGAATATGGTCAAATAAATTGATTTCCGCTTTATCCTTCTTTTCAACAAATCGACCGGGTACACCCACCACGGTTGTATTCGGTGGTACTTCGCTTAAAACGACCGCATTTGCAGCAATTTTGGCATGATCCCCTACGGTGAAAGGCCCTAAAACCTTTGCCCCTGCACCAATCAATACATGGTTACCAAGGGTTGGATGACGCTTGCCGATGTCCTTGCCCGTTCCCCCTAAGGTGGAGCCCTGATAAATGGTGCAATAATCACCAATTTCTGTGGTTTCACCAATCACAACGCCCATCCCATGGTCAATGAATAAGCCCTTGCCTATTTTTGCACCAGGGTGAATTTCTATGCCAGTCCAAAAACGCCCCCATTGCGAAACCGTTCTCGCAAGCGTAAAATGACCTTTTACATAAAGCTTATGGGATATGCGATACCAAATGATAGCGTGAAGCCCTGAATATAAAAGTAATACCTCCAACCAATTTTTTGCGGCTGGATCTCTGTCCATAATAGACTGAATATCGTGCTTCAGTGAATTGAACATTCCCTGCCCCCCCTTATTTGGTTCAAGTAAAATAGCACTCTATAGGTAGAAAATAAAACCACGCTTATTATTTCCTAATTATAACCAACCTGCAAAAGTTTTGCAAGGGTTTTTTAAGGAAATTGCAAAATTTCATCAATATGTCTGTTTTATATTATATGCATAGACGCTAATTAGATATACTTCCTAATTTATCCTACAACGTTTTGATGGATGTCACGAATTTTGAGTGCGGAAAAGAAATTCACCACCGCAATCAAAGCCGCCGCTATGAACACCGCCTCATACCCTAAGCTGTACCACAAAAGTCCAGCGCCAATGGGGATGGTCATGGATACGATGTGGTCAATGCTAATGCCCATCGCAACGGTGGGCGAAATGTCCTCAGGCTCAAGTGCAATCTTCTTTAAATACGTTACACGTGCCATGGAAACGCCCATAAGCATTTGGTCTATGATGTAGCAAGCAAACACAAGCACTAGCGCAATTTGGTTGCTAAAAAGCCTCTGTGCAAATGCATAGCCCACACAAATAATAACTAAAACCACCGCTTCAGCCGCTAAAATAAATCGTTCGCCAAGCTTATCAATCATTCTGCCCAAAAACGGCTTGAAAAACATACCCACCGCCGCCCCAACGATGCCTAAAATAGCAAATACCTCTATATGCTGGTGGTATACCTTAATGAGCACCCACGGTGCAAATGTTAGAAACACTTGCTTTCTTGCGCCATATAAAATATTCAACCAATAAAAAAGAGCATATCGCTTTCTAAGCAAAAGCCTTGATTTGGTCTTGGGAATTTGCTTGTTGAGCATCAAAATAAATAAAAGTCCTGCAATCGCAAACGATATTGCCGCCAATAGGTAGGTCAATTGATAGCTGACGTGAAAATAACGAAAGCCAAAAAAGATGAAAATAAATGCACAAAATGATGCCATGGTGCTAACCCCTTGCAATTGTCCAAGCAATGTGCCGGGATTTTTCCCGCCTGACAGCGTCACCGCAATGGAAGAGGTGAGTGGCATATACACATGCACGCCTGTTTGCATTAAAAATGTAAACCCTAAAAACACTAGGTAGTTGTGTGAATAAAAGCCCATCCCAATAATGCCAATCGCCGCGATAAAGTTCGCAATGACCGCCAAACGGATATCGCCAAACGCATAAAAGAGCGAAAACGCTAGCAGTACCATGAAAAAGCCTGGAAATTCACGTGGAAGCTCTGTCCAGCCACGCATCACGTCTGATATGTGGTAGGTAACGTCAATGTAATTTGAAAAGGTCGTATCTTGCAGGGACACAGCAAACGCCACAAATGCGCCACACACCGCAAACAGTATGAGCCTTGCTCGCCCTTGTAAAAATAATGTGTTCATATGGTTTCTTTCCTCATCTTCCCAAACTTTTAATCAAACAAAGTTACTTGACTGCTTTGCGGTAACCCTTCAAGACAGCCTAGACGTCCAAGCTCATCAATAGTGGTTTGTGACAGCTTGGTACGCACCTTGAGATCGTCACGCGAGACAAACGCATTTTGCTCACGTGCCGCCACCAAGCTGTACGCTGCGGATTCCCCTAAGCCCTGTAATGCATTGAGCGGTGGCAATAGCCCTTCTGGCACATCAATGAATTTCACCGCATCGGATTTGTATATATCAATGGGTAAAAAACGAATGCCACGCCTGTACATTTCAAGGCAAACCTCTAGGATGGTCAGTACGTTCTTTTCCTTTGCCAACAGCTTTTGCTCCGCTTGTTCAAGCTCTTTGATTTTCGCTTGCACCTTTTGTGCGCCATGTGTCATCAAATCGGCGTTGAAATCGTCCGCACGCACGGTAAAATATGCGATGTAAAACGCCTTTGGGTAATGCACCTTATAATATGCAATGCGAAACGCCATGGTGACGTACGCAACCGCATGTGCCTTTGGAAACATGTATTGAATTTTGATGCACGATTCAATGTACCACTCTGGTACATCCTTAGCACGCATCGCCTGTTCATCATTCGGTTTCAAGCCCTTGCCCTTACGCACCTGCTCCATAATGGTAAACGCATGCAACGGGTCAACGCCCATATGGATTAAGTACAGCATGATATCATCACGGGTACAAATCGCCTCGTTTAATTTCGCCTTGCCACTTCTAATAAGCTCTTGTGCATTGTTCAGCCACACGTCCGTGCCGTGCGATAGCCCTGAAATACGCACAAGCTCGGCAAAGGTGGTGGGCTTGGTGTCCACAAGCATTTGACGTACGAATTTCGTACCAAATTCCGGAATGGCAAAGGTGCCTACCTCACTGTTGATGTCCTGCGGGGTCACGCCCAACGCCTTGGTGGAGGTAAACAGCGACATGGTTTGAGGGTCATCAATGGGGATGATCCGTGCGTCCGTGCTTGTCAAATCCTCAAGCATTTTAATCACAGTCGGGTCGTCATGCCCTAAAATATCCAGCTTGAGCAACTGGTCATGAATGGCATGGTAATCAAAATGCGTGGTGATAATATCGGTATCGGTATTGTCCGCTGGATGCTGGACGGGCGTGAAGTTATGGATATCGTTGTCATTTGGCACAACAATGATACCGCCCGGATGCTGTCCAGTGGTACGTTTCACGCCAGTACAGCCCTTGACAAGCCGTTCTATTTCAGCATTGGTTGCCATTTGATTGCGCTCGGTGAAATATTTCTTGACATATCCAAAGGCGGTTTTTTCTGCCACCGTGCCAATCGTGCCTGCACGGAATACAAATTCCTCGCCAAACAAAACCTCTGTATATTTATGCGCCTTGGACTGATATTCGCCTGAAAAATTCAAGTCAATATCGGGCGCTTTATCGCCATTGAACCCTAAAAACGTTTCAAACGGAATGTCATGCCCGTCCTTTTGGTACACCGACCCACACTGCGGACATTTGCCGTTTGGCATGTCGCCCCCACAGCCCACAGATCCATCCAAAACAAATTCAGAATGTTTACAGCTTGCACAAACATAGTGCGGTGGCAACGCATTCACCTCTGTAATGCCAATCAAAAACGCCACAAATGACGAGCCAACCGAACCACGAGAGCCTACCAAATAGCCATCATCCAACGACTTTTTCACCAGCTTTTGTGCAATCATGTAAAGCACCGAAAAGCCATTTTGTATGATGGAGGTAAGCTCCTTGTCCAAGCGTGCTTGCACGACCTCTGGTAGCGGACTGCCGTAAATCGCCTCCGCTGTTTGGTTGGACATGGTGCGGATTTCCTCCTCTGCACCGTCCATGTGTGGCGGATAAGTGCCTTTGGGAATGGGTCGTACATCGTCCATCATATCTGCTATTTTGTTGGTATTTTCCACCACCACAGCATATGCCTGTTTTTCTCCTAAATAGCGAAACTCTGCTAGCATTTCATCGGTGGTACGAAAATACAGCGGTGCTTGGTTGTCTGCATCCTTAAAGCCCTGTCCTGCCATCAAAATACGGCGGTACACTTCCTCATGTGGGTCTAAGAAATGCACGTCACACGTCGCAACCACGAGCTTATTGTGTTTTTCGCCCATCGCCACAATGCGTTTGTTGAACGCCTTGAGCTGTTCTACATCCGCCACCTTGCCCTGTTCAATTAAGAACTGGTTGTTTTTAAGCGGTTGAATTTCATAATAATCGTAAAAGTCTGAAACGCTCTCAATTTCTTGCTCTGATTTACCATTTAACATCGCTTGGTACAGCTCGCCTGCCTCGCACGCCGAGCCAATGATTAGCCCTTCCTTCAAGCTATTGTACAAGCTCTTCAAAATACGTGGGCGCTTGTAAAAATAGTGTAGATGCGACGCACTAATGAGGCGGTACAGGTTTTTTAAGCCCTCTTGATTTTTGGTCAAAATGACGGCATGATAGCTGTCCATATTTTTAATATTTTTCTTGTCCTTAAAAACGGTGTTGAGCTCATGCAACGTAACTACATTTTGCTGCGCAAGCATGCCGATACAATGGATAAATATTTCCGCTGTCGCCTTGGCATCGTCTGATGCCCGATGGTGATTTTCAAGCGAAATATGTAAATGCTTTGCCACCACATTCAAACGGTGGCGTTTAAGCTCTGGAAATAGCTCACGACACAGCTTGACAGTGTCCAAGTAGCACGGCGCAAACGGCACACCCAAACGATTGGCAGCGGCGTTTATAAAGCCTACATCAAACTTTGCGTTGTGTGCAACCAACACGGCATCGCCGCAAAATTCTAAAAATTGTGGCAATACCTCCGCAATAGGGGGTGCATTTTTCACCATTTGATCGGTGATGCCTGTTAATTCTGTGATTTTATACGGAATGGGTATTTGAGGGTTTACAAAGGTGGAAAAGCTGTCTAAAATTTTGCCATCCTTGACCCTGACCGCACCAATTTCTGTAATCGCATCGTCGGTGGTTCTAAGCCCTGTGGTTTCTATGTCAAACACCACGTATTCACCTGCTAGCGGCCACTCCTTGACATTGTCCACAATGGACATGAAGTCGTCCACCAAGTAGCATTCCAGTCCATAAATAATTTTAATATCGAGCTTTGCTGCGGTATTCATCGCATCGGGATAAGCTTGTGCCACACCGTGGTCAGTGATGGCTATTGCCTTGTGTCCCCATGCGGCGGCTCTTTTGATGAGATCTGTCGCTGACGAAACCGCATCCATTGCACTCATTTGTGTGTGCAAATGCAGCTCAACACGCTTGTTTTCTGCATTGTCCGTTCGTTGGGTAATCGCAATGGTGGAAATGTCGTACATGGAAATGACCAAATCATCCGCAAACTTGTCAAACCGTGCATCGCCACGCACCTTTAAGCCCTTCGCACCCCTGCTATCTCGTACCTCCTCAAGCGCTGGAAAGATTTTTTCATATTTGTCCTTCGTGCATATCATTTTTGCGGTCACTGAACATTGGTGGTCGGTTAAATAAAGCGTGAGCACATGGCGATTGCCCTTAATCTCACGGTCCTGCAACGAGAACATTTCGCCCGTAACGGTGACAACACCAGACTCTGCGGACACCTCTCGAATATCGGTCGGCTTTGACTTGATTTCCTTGCCCCATATCACACCATCTGGCAGAACCTTTCCTGTAACCGTTGCTAAAACCTCTTTTTTAGGCTGTGCATCGGACATTCTTTGACTTTCTAATGCCTCTTGGTTGACCTTTTGTTCTAAATAAAGGGCTTTTTGTTCCTCGCTCACGACATTGCCTGTCAATTCCACTTTGATGGGTGCTTCAAAATCATGGAAGATCATTTGCTCCAGCATGTGCTTGCATTTTTCCGTACCCAAAAGGTCTTCGCCACCGCACGCTAAAAAAATGGTGAGCACGCCCTCACGGTAATGGGCGGTGCAATCGGTCAATAAGCACCAGCACAACGGATTTTCCTCTGACATGCGTGCAAGCAGGTTTTCCATGTAGGTGTCAATCGGAATGCTTTCAAATGGGACATCGGGGTACTTCACTTGCAATTCAACCTTTTTAAGACTATACGCCTTTTCAATCGCCTTTTGTGTGAGCTGTACCGTTTTTTTAGGCAAAATGTG
>JACMMQ010000214.1 GCA_014378955.1 Clostridia bacterium | reverse complement strand
TCAACAAGCTCGTGAATGAGCATGAGTTCATGGTTGTCATTTGCGGTTAAATCGTTTACAAGCTGTTGTATTTCCGCTATGCGCTTGGCTGCGATTTTGAGTTTATCATTATTGTAGGCATACCCCGTTGCAATACCACCTGCATATTCATCCATGGTTTTTTGCATGGCTTGTTCCAAATCAAACACGGTGTAGGGAGGATTTACTGGCTGTAAATAGTGTTCAACCTGTGTTAACTTTGCTTCAATAGTTAAATCACTCGGGGTTGTTGTTTCAACATTCTGCACATAAGCTAGCGCTGCCAATGCGGCGATTTCACCTTCCACAAAACAGCCTGTGACGTATTTTTGTGGGCATCCGCCCGCTACATCTCCTGCGGCATATAATCCTTTTATCGTGGTTGCACGCTTTGTATCCACCCAATAGCCACTGGAGGTGTGACCGCCAACGATATAAGGTTCACTGCCTTCAATCTCTACATTCTGCGCATGGGGAGCGATGCCACTTTCCACCCATTTGAGCGTTTGCGCGGGTGCCATGTTTAAATATGCCTTGTACAGCTCATCGCCTTGCTTTTCGGTGATGCCCTCTGTTTTTAAAACGCACGGTCCACGTCCTGCTTGGTTTTCCTTCACGGTAGCGTACACACGGTTTGCGGTGATGGGCTTGCCGTACTTGCATTCATAATTTTCACCCATCGCATTGACTTGCTTTGCACCCACCCCTTGTGCGAGTGTGCCTGTTGGGGCGATGGTGTCCTTGCAACGCAAGGCGATAAAACGCATTTCAAAAGTGGTCATTTCAGCGCCTGCACGTATGCCCATCGCATAGCCTGCGCCGGTATTAAACGGTGGATACCACAGCTTGTGACGGGAAAAGCCAGGATTGTTCGGTTTATAAAGCCCTGACGCACCGCCTGTTGCACAAATCGTCGCCTTGGCAGTAATCACATAAAATATGCGCTGCTCAATGCTAAAGCCATACGCACCCACGATGCTGTTATTTTCAACGATGTAGTCAATGATATTGACACGGTTTAGTGTGGTAATGTTTTTTTCGCCCTCAACCGCTTGTGCCAAAAGCGGTTTTATATTCTCGCCATTGATTTTAAGGTTTCTTGTGCCACGGGAGATGTATTCCCCATTTTCATCCTTTAAAATGACTAAGCCCAAAGCCTCCATCTTATGCGTTACACGGTTAAGTCCCTGTGCCATCGTAAGCGATAAGTCCTCACGCAAGATGCCTTCTGCATCCTGTTTGCAGTAGTCTAGATAACTTTCGGGTGTTTGCCCTTTGACAATGTATGCATTTAATGCGTTCACCCCTGCCGCCAAACAGCCACTGCGCTTGATGTTCGCCTTCTCGGCAATGAGTACCCTTGCATCTGACCGCTCTGCTATGGTGAGCGCCGCATAACACCCTGCCGTGCCACCGCCTATAATCAATAGGTCTGTGGTAATCTTTTCTATATTGAATGTGCTCATTTTACGACCGCCTTTAATTCTTTTTTGAGTAAATCCCATCCCACTCGGTCTAAGGTGTTTCTAAATCGCTCTCCCTTTTTGCCATGTGCATCAAAAAAGCCAAAAATCACTTCCGTGATGCGAAAAACATCTTGTTTGTCAAACACAATCGGGATGATCTTTTTACCGATGGCAATGCGATTGCCAAACAGTCCCCCTATATAAATGAGAAAGCCATGTTTGCCTGTCCATGCTTTTTTAGCACACACCTTGACACAACGTCCGCAATTGATACATTTTCGTTTAGAATAAATGAGTGCTTGCGCATCCTTATCCACGGTGATGGCATTCGCTGGACAGATGTTACGACAGGCACCGCAATAGTTGCAGCTTGTTGAGTCCCACGCTGGGGCAACACCGCCCTTGATGCCGATGTCATTTTCCTCTGCCTTTAAGCAGTTGTTGCGACAGCCCGTAATCCCGATTTTGAACTTGTGTGGGCGTGGTGCACCGTAATATTTCTCGTCAAATTCTCTTGCAAGCTCGGTGGTTGAGATCAATCCGCTTTTACAAACAGCATTGCCTTGACAGCCTGTGATAGTACGCACCGCTGCGCCACCCTTGCCTGATTCCAGTCCACCCGCTGCAAGCAGTCTTTTTACCGCTTCAATATCTTCCCCCTTGATGTGTGGAATTTCCACGCTCTGTCGGGAGGTCATATGCACAAAGCCTTTTCCATAGCGATTGGCGATTTCATACACCGTCTGGAGCTTATCCGCTGGGAGATATCCGCCTGCAACACGCAACCTTAGCGCATAATGATTATCCTCTACTTGGGGTAAAAAGCCATTTCTTTTCAAGTCTGCATTGTCTAATTGAAGCATGATAGCCCTCCGTTTATATAAATACTGGCATAGGATCTGTTTTGAGATCGTTTTCTACAATGTTCGTTTCATTGCCTTGTAAGAGATAAAGCCGATGGATTAACACAAACACTTGCTCTCCCACCGAAAGTGGGGATAATTCTAAGGAGCGATACCCTGTAAGAGTGGCTTCGCCTACCTTGACGGTCACATGCCATGCTGTTCCTCGAAAGGCAATGTCTGTCACAACGCCTTTATCGGATGCAGAATGATTGAGCGGTTCATCCAATTTGCCAATTTCTAAAAATTCTGGGCGCACAATCGCTTTTGTGCCAGCTGGTTGGTTGCGATAGGCGATGAATTGTGCGCAATCGGCAATCAGCTCAGACTCTCCAATGAAGTTTGCGACAAATGGGGTTTTGGGTGTTTTGTATATCTCAACGGGCGTGCCCTTTTGTTCAAGGCTTCCTTGATGGGTGACAATGATTTCATCTGCCACCTCTACCGCCTCGTCTTGGTCGTGCGTGACAAAGATACTTGTGACGCCTAAGCGCTTAATCATTTGCTTGAGCCAGCTTCTAAGCTCTTTTCTCACCTTTGCGTCAATTGCCGCAAAAGGTTCATCTAAAAGCAAAAGCTGTGGATTGGGTGCTAACGCTCTTGCAAAGGCAACCCTTTGTCGTTGTCCACCTGAAAGCTGATGTGGATAGCGCTTTTCCAAGCCGTCCAGCCCAATGAGTGCGATCATTTCCGCTACACGATGCTTGATTTTTTGTTTATCCTCTTTTTGAACCTTTAAGCCAAATGCAATATTCTCATACACGGTCATGTGCCGAAATAACGCATAGCTTTGAAATACAAACCCAATGCCCCGTTTGCCGGGTGGCACATCGTTTACCTTTTTGCCATCAATATATATTTCGCCACTATCAGGCTGTTCAAGTCCTGCAATCATGCGTAAAATAGTGGTTTTGCCACTACCGCTTGGTCCTAAAAGCCCCACCAGCTTGCCCTTTTCAATGCCAAAGCTTACATCCCTTGATGCCTCAAAGCTTCCAAACCGCTTATGTAAGTTTTTCACTTCTACGTACAATGTCATCACCCCTTATGCTTTTTCCCCTGCCACTCGATGATATTTCTTAAAATCAAGGTCAATATGGCGATGAATACCAGAAGCGATGCGACAGCAAACGCCGCTGAAAACTGATATTCATTGTATAATATCTCCACTTGTAGCGGCAATGTGTTGGTCTTGCCTCTGATATGTCCTGAAACGACCGATACCGCACCAAATTCGCCCATCGCTCTTGCACTACATAAAATAATGCCATACAGCAACCCCCATTTGATATTGGGCATGGTGATTTTCGAAAAAATCGTCCAACCGTTCGCCCCCATGCTCGCCGCCGCTTCCTCCTCCGCTGTTCCCTGCGCTTGCATCAACGGAATAAGCTCTCTTGCGACAAACGGGAAGGTGACAAAAATCGTGGCTAAAATAATGCCAGGCAAAGCAAATATAATTTTGATATCGTGCGCATATAAAAACTCATAAAACACACCGTTTCTACCAAACGCTAGCACAAACACCAAGCCTGCAATGACGGGTGAGATGGAAAAAGGAAGGTCAATTAAAGTGATGAGTAGATTTTTCCTTTTAAAAGTAAATTTTGAGATGGCCCATGCTGCAAACAATCCAAAAATTGTGTTGAGGAGCACCGCAATCAGCGTAGCGATTAGTGTCAACTGCACCGCAGATAGGGTGTTCTTATCTGACACAGCGGCAAAATAAACATTCAACCCTTTTTTAAACGCTTGGGAGAATATCATCATAAGTGGTAAGCACAGCATCAGCAATAGAAAAATCACCGTGATGCCAATGAGTAGCCACCTAACCAATTTTGGCTCTGTCCCTATACTTTTCTTTGTCATGGCAAATTCCTCATACTTTCAAAAATTTATTGGTGTGCCATTGTATGATGTTAATTACCAGTAGCATGAGAAAAGATATGAAAAGCATCACCATCGCAATTGCAGTTGCCCCAGCGTAATCATATTGCTCTAGCTTTGACATGATCATCAGCGGTGCAATTTCTGTTTTCATGGGCATATTCCCTGAAATAAATACGACAGACCCATATTCCCCGATGCCTCGTGCAAATGCCAATGCAAAGCCCGTGAGCAACGGGGGTATGAGTTCAGGCAGTATCGTTTTTAAAAATATCGTGTTGCGGTTTGCACCAAGCATCGTTGCCGCTTCTTCCACTTGTGGTTCTAGCTCTTCTAATATTGGTTGCACAGTCCTCACGACAAACGGTATGCCTATAAAAATTAGTGCAATGGTGATGCCTGTGGTTGAATATGCCGATTGTATGCCGAACGCATATAAGAATTTCCCGACCCAGCCATTTTGCGCATACAGCGTTGTGAGTGCAATGCCTGCAACTGCGGTTGGCAGTGCAAACGGTAGGTCTATCAAGCCATCCACAATCCTTTTGAACGGAAAATCATACCGCACCAGCACCCAAGCAATAATCAAGCCAAAGATGGTATTGGTAAGCGCCGCCGTGAATGCACAGCCAAAGCTCACTTGGTAGGACGCTAGTACCCGTGGGTTGAGCACCGTTTTGAAAAAGCTATCCCAGCCCATATTGACCGTGCGCATGAATATGGTTGACAACGGGATTAAAATCAGGATGCTTAAATAGGAAAGGGTAAAGCCCATCGATAGTCCAAACCCAGGGATGACACTTCTTTTTTTGTTCGACAAGGGTTTGCCCTCCTTAAGCTTCCGCTAATTTTTTACTGGTTTCGTTTGAGGCTGATATATCTGGTCAAATACACCACCGTCTGCAAAATGTGTTTTTTGCGTCTTTGTCCAGCCACCAAACATTTCATCGATTGTAAATAGGTTGATTTTCGGGAACTGATCCTTGAATTTGTCAGCCACAGCTTGTAATCTTGGGCGATAGTAATTTTGCGCTGCAATGGTTTGACCTTCCTCGGAATATAAATATTCTAGATAAGCGGTTGCAGCTTCCTTGGTGCCTTTTTTATCGACATTTTTATCCACTAACGAAACAGGCGGTTCTGCTAAAATACTCACAGAAGGGATGACCAGTTCAAATTTGTCCTTGCCCAATTCATTGATGGATAAAAATGCTTCATTTTCCCAAGCAAGCAACACATCGCCAATACCACGCTCTACAAAGGTGGTGGTAGCATCACGTGCACCTGAATCTAAAACTGCCACGTTGCCAAACAGCTTTTTCACAAATGCCTGTGCTTTTGCTTCATCATTGTTGTTTTGCTTGAGCGCATATCCCCATGCCGCTAAATAATTCCACCTTGCACCGCCAGAGGTTTTAGGGTTAGGGGTGATGACTGAAACGCCACTTTTAATAAGGTCATTCCAATCCTTGATACCTTTTGGATTGCCTTTTCTCACCAAAAATACAATGGTTGAGGTATAGGGTGTGCTGTTATCTTTCAATCGTTTTTGCCATTCCGCTTCAATCAGCCCTGATTTTGCGACGGCATCCACATCATACGCCAAAGCCAACGTCACAACGTCTGCCTCTAGGCCTTCTATGAC
>JACMMQ010000213.1 GCA_014378955.1 Clostridia bacterium | reverse complement strand
GCTATCGACCGCAGGTCATGAAATCATGAACCATTCAAGCTCTCATCCGCATATGACACAATTGAGTGTACAAAAGATGGCGGAAGAGGTTAAAATTTGTGATGATAAAATTCAAGCAATCACGGGGAAGAAACCATTTTTATTCAGACCTCCGTTTGGCGATTATAATGATAACGTGGTGCAAACCTTGCGCGATGTGGGGCATTATACCATCCAGTGGGATGTAGATTCCTTAGACTGGAAGGAATTGGGCTCGGAGGATATTTTCAATCGGGTAACGAAAAAGGTGAAAAATGGCTCGATTGTACTTTTTCATAATGCTGCAAAGGATACGCCCGCTGCTTTGCCGCGCATCATTGAAAAGCTTCAAGCAGAAGGCTATAAAATTGTGCCTATATCGGAGCTTATTTACCGTGATAATTTTAAATTGGACCATACGGGTAAACAAATCAAAAAAAGTATTGAAAACACACCCATTGACTAACAACTTTCTTACTATTTGAAAAATCTATTAGAATTACAAAAATTGGAGTGGTTGATTTGAAAGTAATAGGCGTTTTAGATGATAGTCAACAGGCAATTGCAGCGAGTACGGTGGATAAAATGTTGCGATTAGGTGGTTTGCGATGCATTGCTCTTGATGGGTACGAAATACATCAACATGTCAAGTGGTGGGGAAGTATGCCCAAATTGATTGCGGCGATGGGTGAATTCCCAATTGATATTTTGTTGCTCCATTTCACGGCGCAATCGATAACGCCCGAAATGCTATCAAGCATGGATCTATTATACATTTCAGACACCACTCAAACGGTTGAAATTGCAGGGTTTTCTAAAACGTTGGTCGTGGATGCAGAAAACAAGGCAATATTCCAAGCAATTATCGGTATGTCTATCCCTGTCATTACGATAGGTTTTGGCTCTAAAGTAACTGTGACAGCATCAAGCATTGATGAAGAAGAGAAGGGCACCACCCTTAGTTATTGTTTGCAAAGGGGCATTAACACATTTTTCGGCGAAGAACTTGAACCGCTTGAATTTCCAATCTCGCTTTTGGATGACAATCGTTTGATTTTATCACTAGGCGCTGTGACAGTTGCATTGTTAGCAGGGGTTTTAGCACGTGATATTCAAAAGATGCTTTTATAGAAATTTGAATTATTCTAAAAACACAAAAGCGTGCATATATTTTCCTTACAGAGAAACTCTTTAAAGAGTTGATAAGCAAAAAGAGGAGTGAGGGTCATGATAGAAAATACATTAGAAAATAATGTCGCACATATTACGGGGATTGTTGAGAGTGAATTGAGCTTTCATCACGAGGTGTATGGAGAGGCGTTTTATCAATTTTATTTGAAGGTGCCACGTTTGAGCGAATCATTTGATAGTTTACCCGTTACCATTTCAGAACGCTTAATATTGGAAGAAGGGATAACGGTTGGTCAACGGTTATCGGTACTAGGTCAATTTCGTTCATATAATAATTACATCACCGAAGGAAATCGCTTGTTGCTCACCATCTTCGCACGTGAATACACGGTTTTAGACCCTGACAGCTTTGTAAAAAATCCCAATAATTTATTTGTGAATGGATTCTTGTGCAAAAAACCAGTGTATCGCACTACACCGTTTGGCAGAGAAATTTGTGACTTGCTCGTAGCCGTTAATCGTGCATATAACAAATCGGATTATTTACCATGTATTGCATGGGGGAGAAATGCTAGGTATTGCGAAAACCTTGCCATAGGTGAAAATATAAAAATTTGGGGACGCATACAAAGCCGTGAATATCAAAAGAAAACGGACGAAGGTACTTTAACGAAAATAGCTTTTGAAGTGTCCGTGTGTAAGCTAGAGATATAATTTATTTTGCTTTATAAAATTGAAAAATAGGGCTGTAACAATTCGTTGCAGCCCTATTTTATTATTTTAGTGTAGGCGAAACAGTTGGTTATAAGTGGGGGTATGTACTCAACCCGCATTTTTAAATATGCCAAACGGTTTGCCGATTGGTAAGAACACTTTGCCGAAATGTGCGTTTAATACATTTGCAGCCGAGCCATAAAATGAAAGCAATGCGATGCTCAACTCTGACCATGCCGCTAATGCGTGTGCCATTTCTGTCATAATACCTAAGGTGCTAAGCGATAATCCAATGAATAAAAGGTCAATGCATACAAATATGAAAAACAATACTTTATTGGTTTCCATCGCTCCAATGGTCATGAAAAGGGTAAAAATCAAATAGCCAACAAAAGCGACACCTAACTGTTTTGTGTCCACAGCATTTGCCATGGCACTTCCAAATACCCCCATTTTAATCATCCATGAGCTTGCAACGCCCATCCAAAAAAATGCAAATGCACCAAAGGCTGTCGTGCCAAAGATATTGTTGCGTTTGCTATCTCCAATACATGCAAACAATTGTGCAAATGCACCTAAAAATATTGCCCACGGGATTACCATGGACAAGCCTTGCGT
>JACMMQ010000212.1 GCA_014378955.1 Clostridia bacterium | reverse complement strand
TTTCATCGTATCCATGCACACGTAAATAGGCGGTGATAAAATGTCCGCTCAACCAGCTCCACGCTGTACCTTGGTGATACGCTGCATCACGGTTGAAATGGTCGCCATAGTAGTTGCTATGATAGTGCACATCATATGGCGAAAGTGACCGCAACCCATATGGTGTATACAGTTGTTCATAAACTAAGCTCACCACTTGCTTGGCTTTATCGCCTGTGAGCACTGGAAAGTCAAGGCTTACAGCGAATATTTGATTGGGTCTGATGGTGCCATCTTTATAGCCCTCAAAAGCGGTATCATATAGGCAATGATGATCTTCATGCCAAAAAATTTCAATAAACGAGGCTTGCACCTTTTTGATGAGCGGCATCACCTTTTTATTTTCAGGGAATAGCTTTGCATAAATATTGAGCGCATTGAACCACAGCGCATTGATTTCCACCGCTTTGCCATAGCGTGGCGTAAACACGACATTGTTCACCATGGCATCCATCCACGTGAGCTGTGTGTGCGCATTGCCTGCATGAATAAGTCCGTCCTCCTCCATGAATATGTCATGGCTGGTGCCGTTCATATAGGCATGGATAATTTGCTCAACACAAGGGTAAAAATGCTTGATGGCGTACTGTTCGTCACCACCATATTTGATAAACCGATGCACCGCATCCACATACCAAAGTGACGCATCTACCGTATTATAGCACGGTGTCTCGCCTTGGTCTGGAAAACAGTTCGGCACCAAGCCCTTTTCAATATAATGCGAAAAGGTGGTCAATATATCCTTGGCATCGTCCAAGCGTCCTGTCACCATCGTCAACCCCGTGAGCGCAATCATCGTGTCTCTGCCCCAATCATTAAACCACGGATAGCCTGCTAATACCGTTTTTGCTTTGGTTGATTGACGAAAAACGATAAATTGGTCAGCGGCAACGGTCAATTGCTCGAACAACGGTGTGGTAGCTTGTAATTGATTTTGCACCTTTGCTTGTGTAATTAGTTTTTCTTGACGCAAAATTTCTTGCGAAATTACTTCTTGTGCATCAAGCTTTGTGGTTGCACCTACACCCATTGTGACGGTGACTGTCACACATTGTGCAGGGGGTACATGCAGGGTGAATTTGCCTGGCATATAGTGATCCTCAACCGAACACAGCCCACGTTCCGCTTCAATTTGGTAAACCATATTGTAAAAGTAATCCACAAAAGGCTCAAAGGTGCCTTTTGAAATATTTAAATAAATAGGCTGACTGAGGTGGGAGGCTTGCAAAATCACCCCGTCCTTTTTATTCTGTTGTTCAAAATGCAAATGTTCTCGCCGAATGTCGCTATGAAAATCACGGTGATTGACGAGCGGTGTAATATCGAGCTGACAGCCTAAACGATCGGTGGTGATTTGATATTGCACCGTTGTGATATTTTGCCCAAACACCATGCATACTTTTTTAACAATCCATACGCCATTTACAAAATACGTATAGGTCGGCACAGGTTGTGCTACAAAACGATGCAAATGGCGAAACCCCTCACACACAGCATCAGAAAACTGATCGGTATGCAAAGGGGTAGTTTGATTGCCAATCGTCACGCTCTCGTTGAGCTTAGAAACCGCTAAAATACGGTTGACTGGTGGATTGAGCGATGCAACGAGCAGGCCATGATAACGACGGGTATTTGCACCTACCGCCGTAGACGATGCAAAGCCTCCGATGCCGTTGGTCAGTAACCATTCCTTGCTTACGCCTTGTTCAAAGCTTTGAAACATCCCAATAGTATTGTGCATGAATGACATCAACTCTTTTCTGCCAAAATTTTATCCTTCTCGATATCACGATGGGTAATCACCGTATGATACTCTTTACTGTTTAAAAAATTTCCTAAAAACTGTGCAAACGTGACTGAACGATGCTTGCCACCTGTACACCCTAACGCTATGACCAATTGCGTTTTGCCCTCTTCAACATAATAAGGCATCGAAAAGCTTACCAAATCCTTGATTTTTTCAAGGAACTCTTGTGATTGTGGGAAGCTTAATACATAATCATTCACCGCTTTATCCATGCCTGATTTTTGCTTTAATTCTGGAATGTAAAAGGGGTTAGGCAAACAGCGTACGTCAAAAACCAAATCTGCATCCTTCGGCAAGCCATATTTGAAGCCAAACGATAAAACATTCACCACCATATCTGTATGCGTTTTTCCTTTAAGAAAAATATTCGCTAATTGATCACGCAATTGCTTGGGCAGTAGGTCGGTGGTGTCAATGATGTGCGTGGCTTGTGTTTTAATGTACGATAATATGGCTCGTTCCTTTTGTATCGCATCCTCAATGCGTCCATCCTCTGCCAATGGATGCTTGCGCCTTGATTCCTTGTATCGCTTGATTAAAACATCATCACTTGCATCTAAAAATAAAATGTCTAAATGGATATTGCCCTCACGTATTTTATCAATGCTTTGGTGTAATTCGTTGAATAATTCACCCCCACGAATGTCCATGACCAACGCTACGTTATCAAATTTCCCTTGACTACGATGGCAAACATCTACAAACATCGGCGCCATAGCTGGTGGCATGTTGTCAATACAGTAAAATCCAAAATCTTCTAAGCTGCGTATCACTTGGCTTTTTCCTGCACCCGATAAACCTGTAACGATAACAATTCTCATGGTTCTCCTCCTTTGTGGTCGTGTTCGAACAAAGTGGGCGCTGCCCACGCCCGCACCCTTTTTTGAAAAAAAGGGTGGCAAAAAACTTTAGTTGGGGTTTTTATAATAAAGTTTTAATCAATTTTTTTCAAAAAATTGTCAGGTTCAAAGGGTGAAACCCTTTGGCGTCGTCCGCAGACGGCGAAATCCAAACACTCAAAGAGTATTT
>JACMMQ010000211.1 GCA_014378955.1 Clostridia bacterium | reverse complement strand
CCCCAAATACATTATATTATCTAATATCCCTTTAAAGTGATGTAATTTTAATAAATTATACGCCCGTGCCATGCTATCGAGCGTGTACGTTAACCCTTGCTCGAGCGGTGGCATCGTGCGTGCTTTAAGCGCTTCTATATCCTCGCCTTTTTGAAAATTATATTGTAATACAATCGCATTATAATTATTCTTTTTAATGTCTGATGGTAAATCATTTAAGGCATCCATAATGTATATCCATCGCCCTAAATTATACCCAATTAACTCAAAAACCTTACGTTGTTCTTCGGTGAGCTGTGGATAATCGCAAAATAGATGCTGCATAAGCTTTGCAAAAGGGTCTGCGCTTTCATCGACATAGGCACAACCTGCTTTTTCTAAATTGGATAATCGCTTCAATTCCGCTTCAATATGTGCTGTTTGCAATGGATATTGCTTTTTAATTTTCTTTACAGTTCCCCATAATGCAAGCAACGCAAAAACCGCTTTCACATCACGCTCATCGTGCCAGTCGTCTAAATACTTATACCAGCCCAAAAGCACCGTCATGGCTGCTGCATAATCGAGTGCTGGATGCGAATGATACACCGTACGTTTACGCAAAGGGTGGAGCATACATCGACCTGTATAAGGCAATAAAGGTTGTGGGTCTATCGCCATTAAAAGCAACGCCATAAAGGTAAAATCATAGCTTAAGCCCAGTCGAGTCCATTGCGGATATCGTTTCCCAAGCGTCTTGCACAATGTACAATAAACGCCTTTGAAGGTGTCAAATTCACGCATTTTCAGTTCTTCCTTCAAGGGTGTTACATATCCAAACAAAAACTTCACTCCCAAACATTTGCCCATATAGTTGTTTATTGTATCGCAAAACAATCCAAATTGCAAGCAAAAAGACGGGTGCTTTTATGCTTTTTAGCGCCCGTCTTATGATAATCTCTTTTAGCCTCTAAACAAATAATACCCAAACGTCCCAATGCCACTTATAATCGCTATGAAAAACGCGCCAACCGATGCCAATTTATTTTTATCCTCACGCCATAAGCTCACACCATACGAGCAAACGTAATACACCATATACACGATCCAAATGCCATTTATGATTAACATTATCATTTGCTCACTTCCTCACTATTCCCTTTCATTTTACTAAATGGATAAGATTTAACCATCGTGCCTGTACGGCGCAGTCGAAGCTTGACATTTGCATGAATTTTCGCATCCTTGTATTTATCTAGCCACATAAATTCCTCAAAAGCCTGAATGGTTCCAAACTTGTGTGCAACCTGTAATCCATAACCAAAGATGTCAGTGTTATATTGCTTTTGTGTTTTTTGAATGACTGCGTTTATATTTTTATCCAATTGCGCCTCTATATACTGCTCTAGTTGTTGAAGCTTTTCGAGCTTTTCGTAATTTATACGGCTTTGAATGGCATCCACATTGCCATCCAACTCTAAATATTGCTCGATTTGAACAACATCATTGTCCTTTTTCACCTTGTATGTGGGTGCACGTGAGGCGATAATATCAATTGGAAGCATCATATTAGCATCTTCTGGATCAGTAAAGGTAAAAATGCCCTTTTTATAACGACCGGTGAGCATCAATGCATAGCGTGTTTCATATGAATCAAGGGTGCCTACCATTTTCTCATCATGAAAAACCGACATCCCTAAATAATCTACCATATTTTCTGAACTGCGTTTTATCTCGCCAGGAACCTGTCCTTTGCCTGGAAATTGCGGGCGAATGTCTTGCTCTTGCTGACCTGATGGCTTGTTTTCACCTTGCTTCTGTTCAGTTTTGTTTTCAGGTTGTTGCCCTCCAGACTGCTCATCGCTCCCTTTTTCCTGTCCACCCTCTTGTGACAATTGTGTTTTATTGATGGCAGCATAGATGGTTGAGGCTTGCTCACCGCTTGATAACAACGCTTTGGAAAAGTCATGAAAAGTCGTATTGTACGAAAGTCCTGTTCCACTCATTTGGTACACCAAAAGCTCCATATCCTTTAAAGTGCTACTGCCAATAGCGAGTTTATTTTCGCGCATCACATTTTCAGCACTATCCTTGGTAATAATCATTGCCATGTTGCTACGAATTTCACGATAACGAGCCAATGGCGCAACTAATGCGCCAACACCCTTTCTTGCCAAGGCTTCAGAGATAAAGACCATTTTCATATGCATCAGCGATATTTTTCGTGGTATTGTCACATCTAAAATTTCAATTCCCTCTAATAGTGTTGGAGCATCAATGGTGTCGATAATGGTTTCGCCAACCATTTTACTGTTTGAATCACCACCGCCACTGCTTTTTGACCCACCTGAGCCACCGCCACTATCTCCACCTTTGTAGAGTGGATACTGAATGGTCATTCGTATTGAATCAGACGGGCTTAAGTCTAAGCCCAGCCCTACAATATAGATACTATCATCTACTTCCGAGGCATCAAAACAACCCGTGAGCAAAACACAAAGCATTAAAAGCAACACGCTAATTTTCCTGCTCATGTAGACTTGCCCCCTTTTGTCCACGCATCATTGCAACCAATAAGGTAATCACGGGAATGCCATACATCCATATCATACTGTACTCTCGCAATACCTTGATATTCACTTCTAACAGTTCCGAAAAGCTTGCAGGCAATGAAGTAACGATAAATACCCATGCCGCCATTGGAAATATAATGGGGCGGTGATTTTTAATGGTAAATGCCTTGCAATAGAACGACACTGCCAAATATAACGAAATAGCCACCGTGATCAGTGAGACTAACACCCATGGGAACACAAATAATGACTCCACACGCTGTACATATCGATTTAGAAAGATTGTTTTGGATAATTGAAATAATCCCGATAATTGCTCTCCACCCATAGAATATCCAAAAACCATTAAATAGCCTAAAATCGCTAAAGAAAAAGTTGTAACAGCAATTAAAATGGTAACCTTTCCAACATGTGCCACTAATTTTGTGGTTTGCAATATTTTTGGTAAAAATAAGATTAACATAATTTCACTATATGCCGAGCTTCTTAAAAATCCAAACCATAGAGATTTATCTACACCATATCCGAATATTGGATAGATTGCTTCCAAAGAATATTTCGGTATGGATAAAACCAAAATGATTACCACTGCACCAAGCGTAATATAAAAGCTAAAATAAGAGATGCGCGCAATGTTTTCAATGCCATAATAAGCCATGAGCGCACACACCGCTAAAAATGGTACAATGATAAAGCTATATGGTGTGGTGGGTAGCGTGTAAATTTTAATCATTTCAACAAATTCTCTTAAGCTTGTGCCTGCTAAATACACAAGGTATATCACAAAAATCATTAAAACTGTCTTGCCAAGCCATTTGCCATACACGATTTCAAATATTTCATCTAATGGCAGACCTTCAAACCGCTTAATTAATTGATACCCTATCCAAAAGAAGAAAGCTGTTATAATGGCTGAAACGCATGTAACATACCATGCGGCAGTGCCTGTGTATTGCACTAGAATACTAGGCGTGGTATAAAAAAGCTTGCCGATCATTAAAATGCTCATCAAGGAAATTGCTTCCATTTTCCCGAAATGTCCCTCATTCATCTTTTTTATCCTCCGTTGGCTTTGTATTGGCATCGCTCGTTGCCCACTCACGTGCAATATCTGGTTGT
Source organism: Clostridia bacterium (assembly GCA_014378955.1). Classification (GTDB taxonomy): domain Bacteria; phylum Bacillota; class Clostridia; order SK-Y3; family JACMMQ01; genus JACMMQ01. The sequence continues at coordinate 2,213 of JACMMQ010000211.1, read as the reverse complement.
CGCCTTCTAACAATCGGGTTTAAAGCATCAGAACGTTTTTCTTGCTGCCACGCAGGGTAACGTATGAGCATATCTGCACCCTTTGCCGTTTTTGGATACCGCCCAGCAAAAAATGGTACACCGAAAGATTTTATTGAAAACAAATATGACATGAGTGCTACAAACCCAAGTGTCAAGCCGTAAATGCCTAAAATAGAAGAAACAACGACAAAGCCAAAGGATAAAATACGTGCTGCAAAGCCCATTTTGTAATCGGCGATTGATAGATTACCTAGCCCAGTCACCGCTACGACAATTATCAATATTGGACTCACCAAATTTGCCTGCACCGCTGCTTGCCCTAAAATCAATGCCCCGATAATACCAATTGTATTGCCAATAATACCCGGCACACGTATCCCCGCCTCACGAATAAGCTCGAAAGCCAACAGCATCGTGAGTACCTCCACGAATGTAGGGAACGGTACTTTTTCCCTAGCCTGCGCAATGGCAATGAGCAAATCACTTGGAATCATTTCTTGATGAAAGGTGGTAAACGCAATGTATATGCTGGGTAAAAGAAGTGCGATATAAAAGGCAACCATACGAACCAAACGAATAAGCGTGGCGTATTGCCAACGCAGTGAAATATCCTCTGGGCTTTGAAACAAGCTATAAAAGGTAATGGGCACAATCAATGCAAGCGGTGTACCCTCTGCAATAATAACCACCTTGCCATCCATGAGGTGTGCCGCGGCTTTATCCGGTCGTTCTGTACTAATAACGCTTGGTACAATGGACATCGCATTGTCCTCTATCATCTGTTCTAAAAACCCACTGCCATCCACATGATCTACCTTTAAGCTATTGATACGCCGCTTTACTTCGTCCACGATGGCAGGATTTATCAAGCCATCAACATACATCACGGCACACATGCCACTGTTCATCGTACCATAATCTAAAAACTCTGTTGTCAAATGATTGTTTTTGATAATACGGCGAATGAGTACAACGTTTGTTTTGAGGTTTTCATTAAACGCCTCCTGTGCGCCCATGACGATGGCTTCAACCTGTGGTTTTTCGACAGATCGCTTGTCAAAGCCCTTGGTCTCACTGATATAAATATATGCCAAGCCCTCAATAATAAGTGCTGAATCACCCCGTAAAATGCTCTTGATCACCTCATCAAAGGTCTCAACCTTTACCAATTGGTTTGTTAATAATACGCTTTCAAAATCACCTTTCTCAAGCGCCTCCTTGCGTGAATGATCCAAAAGCGGACGTAAGATAAAATCATTGATAACCTCACGTGATGCCATGCCATCCAGAAAGATAATCAACGCTTGCTGATTTGCAGCCGTGGTAAACTCTCTAAAAAACACGTCCTTGTTAATGGGTGCGTTGAAGAACTGTTTAAACGCCTCTTCGTTTTGTTTGAGTTGTTTAAAAACTTTATCCGCCTTTTTCACCGACTGCTTTGCTTCCACCTTAGGCTGTTCATCTTTTCGCTTTCGATCCGCAATAGGCGTGATTTCCTTTTTGCTTTTGGGTTGTTTTTGTGTTTCAATGGCAATTTCATCCGAAAGTGTTTCTTGTTCCTTGATTTCTGGAATGAAAAACTCCTGATGTTTTTCCTGTTTTTGATAACTTATTTGCTGCAATAATTTTGTGAATACATTCTTTTTAGACATTGTAATCCCTCAAATATTCATTTAGATTGGTATTATCCTATTATGGAACTTTGTGTGGATTTTTAGTCAAAATAGTATTAGTTTTTACGCATGCAGAATTATCACCAAAAACAACGCAGGGCGGGTGTCGTTTTTTGTATAATAGTAGCAATGAAATATGTCAAAATCACCATACACCCTCAAAACAATGCGTTAGAGAAAGCTTGAGTGACATAATGTAGTAAATTTCGGTTGATTTGCCTAATTTTGCCAAATATTTGATTATTTTGCAGTTGATAAATATTTCTCAAAGGATTAGAATAGAACCATTACAAACAAATAAAAACTTAATTCAAGACAAAGGTGCCAAGAATTATTTTGCATGCGCTTAAAAGAGTAATGAATGAAAATCAACGTGAATATTCATGAATATTTTTAGAGCGTTTGAAAAAAATGTATAGTGCGTCTTTTTTTTATACTTTTTAAGGAGTGAACATCATGGAAACTGCACCTCATGTACTATTTTCGATATTGGGTATTCCTGTTTCGGATACGATTGTT
>JACMMQ010000025.1 GCA_014378955.1 Clostridia bacterium | reverse complement strand
TTTGCTGCCACCATTTTTTTGCACCAAGTGCTTTACGATTGCCAAGCCGTATCCTCTTTTGTAGCCGCCTGTTTTAGTTGAGAAGCCCTCTACAAAAATCTTGTCAATAAGTTGAGGCGGAATGTGCGTGCCAGTATTGCTTACTGATAAATGGTATACGTTGTTCTCTACATAGCTCAACACAGACGTAACGCCGTTTGTATGGCATGCTGCGGTTATTGCCTCGAAGCTATTGTCAATCAAGTTGCCTAGAATGCTTATTAAATCGGCTGTATTGATAGACAGTCTTGAGACTGGCTGTTCAAAATTCACTTCAAAGGTTATATTATTTTCAAAGGCACGGTTGCTTTTGATGGACAATAAACCATCTAAAAAGCTATTGCCAGTGTCAAAGAACGTTACTTGACGGCTGAAGCGATCGACGATTTCATGCAAATAGTCAGCTATGTCCTCTAGCGCAGTCGCTTTTTTATGTAGGCACTGCGCTAAAATCACCTGCAAATGATTAGCGATGTCGTGTTTTTCCTTACGCAAAATGCTATTCATCATTTGCAAATTTCTAATGTTTTGCTCGTCTAATTGCTGCTCGTCTAAAAATTCTTGTCTTACAAGCATTTCAGTGTTCAAAATAAAAACCTCCTCTTACTGTTAACTCTCGCATATCCATTCATATGTACTAATATTAATTTTGATTAGTATAAGGTAATATCTGCTATTTCTTATATGATATGCCTTTCTTGATGATTTTATCATTAAAAATGTTTGTGGTTTTATTTTGTTATTTCTTATTGTTTTTTGTCCTTTATGTTATTGGGATTAACAACACCATACGCAGGAAAACCACCCAGTTTACGCAAAGTGAAGTTGTGAATAAAGCGTGTGCTCAGCCCACTTTTTCATTATAGCAAATTCTACATGATATGACAAGATAAATTTTATAAAATTTCTCACCACAGTAATTATTATTCATTATTTAAAACTTATACATCACTTTAAGTAATTTATTATGTAAAGTTTAGATATGGTGCAAAAAGCAACATATCTCGACATGTTTTCGAAGCATTATCGACAAATTGTCTGTTTTAACGGCACAAAAAAATCCTCATACCCTTCAAAAACAAAAGGTATGAGGTCAAAGTTACTATAATTATCCGTTAAATGCTTGTAAATAAAGTGCTTCCAATTCCTTGATGAGCGGCATTCTTGGGTTTGCGGTGGTGCATTGGTCGCCAAAAGCCATTTCGGCAAGCGCTGGGAGCTTATCCATGAACTGCTTTTGATCCACATTGCATGCGGCGATTGTGCTTGGCATGTTAAGCGATGCCATCAAATCTTTTACCGCCTTAATCAAGCTTTGCACCCCTTCCGCTGTTGTGCTTGCAGGCAAGCATAATGCTTTTGCGATTTCTGCATAGCGTATATCGGCGATAAATGTTTCATATTTTGGGAAGGACACAAACTTTGTGGGTTTTTGTGCATTATACGCAATGACATACGGTAGCAAAACAGCGTTTGCCCTGCCGTGTGGAATGTGGAACTCACCGCCCAATTTGTGTGCCATGCTGTGGTTGATGCCTAAAAACGCATTGGTGAATGCCATGCCTGCTATCGTGGAGGCGTTGTGCATCTTTTCACGTGCCTTTAAATCATCGGCGTTTTTGTACGATCTTGGCAAATATTCAAACACGAGCTGTATCGCCTTGATTGCCAATCCATCTGTAAAGTCTGATGCAAGCACCGATACATACGCTTCAATCGCATGGGTCAAAACGTCCATGCCTGTGTCTGCCGTCACCCCTGCTGGCACACTCTTGACAAACTCTGGATCTATAATCGCAACGTCCGGCGTCAGTTCATAATCCGCCAACGGATATTTGATATTTTTTTCCTTGTCCGTGATAACGGTGAACGATGTCACCTCAGACCCTGTGCCAGAGGTGGTTGGGATCGCCACCAGCTGCGATTTATGTCCCATTTTAGGGAATTTAAACACCCTTTTGCGAATGTCCATAAACTTGAGCTTTAACGAATTAAAATCCAAATCAGGGTTTTCGTAAAATAACCACATACCCTTTGCCGCATCCATTGCAGAGCCGCCACCCAGTGCGATAATCACGTCTGGCTTGAATTTTTGCATTTGTTCCGCACCGCTCATGATGGTGGTGACCGATGGGTCAGGCTCAACAGCTGAAAAAATTTCGCTATGCACATACGTTTTACGCTTTCTCAAGTGATAAAGCACTTTATCGACATACCCAAGCTTGACCATATATTCATCGGTGACGATAAATGCACGAGAAATGTCAGGCATATCCTCTAAATATCGAGTCGAACCGTATTCAAAAAAGATTTTCTGTGGAATTTTGAACCACTGCATATTCACCTTTCTCCTCGCCACTCTTTTTTTGTTAATAAGATTGACCGCCGAAACATTGGCAGTGGTGGAATTATGTCCAAACGAACCACAGCCTAGCGTTAACGATGGCATGTTGGTGTTGTAAATGTCACCAATCGCCCCATGTGTAGATGGCGAATTGACAATCAAGCGCCCTGCCTTGATACGTTTTGCAAATTGTTCTATAATCTCTTGATTTTCGGAATGTATAACCGCCGAGTGACCCAAACCGCCAAATTCCACCATTTCTTCCGCCCGTGTGATGCCTTCCTCAGTGCTATTGACCACATAGTACGCCAAAATCGGACTAAGCTTTTCACGTGAAAGGGGCGTGTCTGCGCCTACCTTGTGAAGTCTTGCAATTAATATTTTCGCATCGGTGGGTACTTCAATGCCTGCCATTTTTGCAATATCATAAGCAGACCGTCCAACCACATCTGGGTTCATTGCACATTTACAAGAGTCAATTGCTATCGCTTCAAGTTTTTTAATGTCTTGCTCATTTAAAAATATACAATTATTTTCAGTCATAAACGCTTCAAATTGTTCGGAAATTTCCTTATCCACAATGACCGCTTGCTCAG
>JACMMQ010000210.1 GCA_014378955.1 Clostridia bacterium | reverse complement strand
GGCATTAAAAGAGTTAAAATTCGTTCTGTACTCAACTGCTGTACCAAGGTTGGGATATGTGCAAAATGTTATGGCTCGAACCTATCCGCTGGCGACGAAGTAAATGTTGGAGAAGCAGTGGGTATCATAGCGGCACAGTCCATCGGGGAACCAGGCACACAGCTTACCATGAGAACGTTCCATACCGGTGGTGTTGCAGGCGATGATATTACACAAGGTTTGCCTCGTGTAGAGGAATTGTTTGAAGCGAGAAAGCCAAAAGGTCTTGCAATTGTTGCTGAAATTCCAGGAACAGTGAAAATCGTGGAAACCAAGAAGAAAAAAGAAGTGGTGATCACCAATGAGAAGTTAGGGGATGCACGCACGTATTTGATTCCTTTTGGTTCAGGTATAAAGATTGTAGATGGTCAAGAGGTTATTGCTGGGGACGAACTAACAGAAGGTTCTGTCAATCCGCATGACATCTTGAAAATCAAGGGCAGTGATGCAGTTCAAGCTTATATGATCAAGGAAGTACAGAGAGTGTATCGCTTGCAAGGGGTTGACATCAACGATAAGCATATTGAGGTGATTGTACGTCAAATGCTCCGTCGTGTGAGAATCGAAGAATCTGGTGATACAGATATGCTCATTGGTAGCTTAGTGGATCAGTTTGAATTGTATGACAAAAATGAAAAAGCGCTTGCAGAGGGCGGACAGCCAGCCGAGTACTCCCGAACCTTGCTTGGGATTACCAAGGCATCACTCGCAACCGATTCATTCTTGTCAGCAGCATCGTTCCAAGAAACAACACGTGTATTGACTGAAGCCGCAATCAAGGGTAAAATTGACCCGCTGTTAGGGCTAAAAGAAAATGTTATCATCGGCAAGCTCATACCAGCAGGTACAGGCATGCTCAGATACAGAAACATTACCGTGGAACCTACCGTGCAAATCGAAAATCAATAAACAGCATTGCATTGAACCAATCAATGCATACAGTAAATCACCCCCAATTGTAGTTGATTGGGGGTGATTTTACGTTGAGGACGCTTGCCATTATAAAACGATAAGAAAATTTGAAAAAGTAAAAATGTTATATCTATTGCAATTTTGTGAAAATATTTATATAATACATTGGGGTGTAATCATATAAATAATGGCTAGGAGCTGATAATGTGAAACAAAGGTTAAAAAAGAAAGTTCAAAAACAGCCAGAGGTCGTACAAAAGAAAGAAAATATGCGCTATTTAATGCTTGCATCATTTTTGATTGTTGGTTTGTACATATTTTTGAGCGTGATGCTTAAAACGCCACTTTTTTCAACAAATAGTTGGGACTCATACACCATGCAGGCGCAAAGATGGCTATCGGGACATATTGCTTTGGATAAGGACTATCCGTACTTAGAGCTTGCACAATACATGGGCAGATTTTACACGAGCTTTCCAGTGACACCTACTATTCCGGTGTTTTTGTTATTGCCATTTGCCAATGGCTTTGTACCAAGTAATTTAGTGGTAAAGGTGTATGTAGTGGCTTCATTTTTTGTAACCTATTTTTTATGCCGCAAACGTTTTGCCCTGACCGATATGCAGTCGGTATTTTGGGCGGCTTTTACGGTGTTTGGCTCAAACCTGGTCTTTATGTCCATGAATGGTGGGGTGTGGTTTCAATCGCAAACCTTGAACTTCTTATGCACCATCGTTGGCGTTTACTACATCCTAGGCAAGCGAGCAAGGGACATTCACATTGGACTAATCGCTTTTGCACTAGCAATCGGCTGTCGCACCACGCAAATTTTATTTGCGCCGTTTTTTGCATATTTCTTAATCATGTTTATTATCAATGACAAGGATAAGGGCAAAAAGACATGGCAAGACAGCATTTTAAGGAATGCCTATTTGGTGGTCATTCCAGTGCTCATCATGATGGGTTATGCGCTTTATAACTATGTGCGTTTTGATAGCTTTTCAGAAATCGGTTATCACTATCGCCCGGAATTTATGCGGGTGAATGGCATTATGTTTAGCGCTGAATATTTTGCTAAAAACCTCGGCAATATTTTGAGGCTACCGTCCATTGACTTTACGACCATGAGGGTTGACATTCCCGTATCAGAAGGCTTTGCCTTTTATCTTGCGAACCCGCTCATTGTCGTTTATCTATGGAGGCTCGCCGTTACATTTTTAAAAAAGCAAAAGCTAGAAATAGGGGATATGGTGGGATTTGCATGTGTGCTTATTTATGTTTTTACCATTTTAATATTCAAAGGACTTGGTGGCTGGCAGTTTGGGCAACGCTATTTTGTTGACTTCTTGCCGTTTGCGCTGGTATTTATTTTGAAAAAGCCAAAAATTCATGTAGCAGATGTCGTTCTTGCAACATTTGCAATCAGCTTTAATATTTACGGTACATTGTATATGTTTTTGGAGTGGAATAAGCCGATTTAAAATGGAATTAAATTATTTTAGATAGGCTTACTAGGTGGCGTGTATGTTGGGCAAAAGAACAAAAAACACATCAATATTGGCAAACAAAACCTATCCGCTTAAAGTGAGGTGAAATATGCGACTACAAAAATATATGGCACTCGCTGGCGTAGCTTCACGGCGAAAGGCTGAGGAAATGATATTAGCGGGACAAGTAACGGTGAATGGGCAGCCTATCACACAATTAGGCACGCAAATTGACGAGCACAAAGACATAGTCACAGTAAACGGGGCAATGGTACAAATAGAACAGCAAAAGGTGTACATCATGCTCAACAAGCCGTCTGGCACGGTGACAACTGCCAACGACCAGTTCGGGCGTAAGACGGTATTATCGCTTATCCCGAACCAAGCTGAACGGCTGTACCCAGTGGGACGGTTGGATTATCACACAGAAGGCTTATTGCTTTTGACCAATGATGGTGAATTGACCTACCGCTTGACACACCCAAAGCATCACATTGACAAGGTTTATCAGGTCACCATATCGGGTATACTGGATGAGGATGCTCAAAAAAGCTTATGTGAAGGGGTACTGATAGACGATCGCAAAACCAGCCCAGCACATGTAGCGATTATTGAAACAACACCACAAAAAACAACCTTTCACATTACCATCCATGAGGGCAGAAACCGACAGGTACGAAAAATGTGTGAAGCGGTGGGTGCACCCTGTGTTAAGCTCAGTCGTATACAGTTGGGCGTGCTATCATTGGGAGATTTGAAGGTGGGAGAATTTCGAAATTTGACCCATCAAGAGATCGCGTATTTAAATCAACTGTAATACTATTTCCTGCAAAACACTTGATTTATTTATCAAATCATAATATGATGGATAAATAAAAAATCTTGCAAAATTGGTCGGGTGATTAAAATGGAAAAACAAAAAAGAGATTTGCTTTTGCGTATTGGAGAGTTGATGGGGACTTTTAGCAAAGGGCAAAAAAGAATTGGCGCCTTTATCATATCGCAATATGACAAGGCGGCTTTTATGACCGCAGCCAAGCTTGGAGAAACGGTAGGCATCAGTGAATCTACGGTGGTTCGCTTTGCAACGGAATTGGGCTACGACGGCTACCCCAAGCTACAGAAAGCGTTGCAGGAGCTGGTACGCACCAAGCTTACCTCCGTACAACGTATGCAATTTACCTCTGACCGCATGGGTGAGCAGGACGTATTGACCAACGTTTTAACGTCAGACATGGAAAAAATACGTCTGACACTGGACGAAATTCATAAAGAAGATTTTGAACACATGATCGAAACAATCCTAAGGGCTAAGAAAATTTACATTTTAGGCGTGCGTAGTTCAGCAGCGCTTGCAAGTTTTTTGGGCTTTTATTTCAATTTGATGTTTGATAACGTCTGTTTAATCCAAACGACCAGCGTGAGTGAAATGTTTGAGCAAATTTTACGTATCTCAGCTGAAGATGTCGTCATTGGCATTAGCTTTCCACGTTATTCACGTCGCACGGTCAAGGCTTTACAGTATGCAAAAGCACAAAATAGCAAGGTGATTGCAATTACCGACAGCCAGCTTTCGCCCATTACAGCCATTGCCGACCACTCCTTGCTAGCGAGAAGTGATATGGCATCATTTGTGGACTCGCTGGTTGCACCATTGAGCGTAATCAATGCGTTAATTGTGGCACTTGGCATGCGAAAGCAAAAGGAAATCACACAAACGTTTGAAAAATTAGAATCGATTTGGGATGAATATCAAGTATATGACAAGTATCAGGAAGATGAGCAACCACATGAGCAATAATATCGTTGTAATCGGGGGAGGACCTGCAGGCATGATGGCGGCAGGCATGGCGGCGGCACGTGGCTGTCAAGTAACATTGATTGAGCGCAATGCACGACTGGGCAAAAAGCTTGTCATTACGGGCAAGGGTCGTTGCAACCTCACAAACAATGCAGAAATTGAGGACATGCTGTTAAATGTCCCGACCAACCATACCTTTTTATACAGTGCATTTTACACCTTTTCAAATGCAGACGTCATGTCTTTTTTTGAAAATTTAGGCGTACCGCTTAAGGTTGAGCGTGGTGGTCGTGTATTTCCAGTATCGGACAAGGCGAGTGATATTTTAGCCGCCTTGCAAAAATGGCTGAGAGCATCAGGTGTCCAAATCGTTTGCGGAAGGGTCAAGCAAATTTCAACCGATGGGGACAAAGTTACAGGAGTGTTTACCTACGATGGACAAAAATACGTGGCAGATAGTGTTATCGTAGCAACGGGGGGCAAGTCCTATCCCATGACAGGCAGTACGGGAGATGGCTATCGCTTGGTCAAAACCTTGGGGCATACCATTATTTCACCCAAGCCTGCACTCGTACCCATCGAAACACAGGACGAATGGGTGAAGGATTTACAAGGCTTGTCGCTTAAAAATGTTACCGTGACACTTTTAGATCAAAATAATAAAAAGGCATATAGTGATTTTGGCGAAATGCTGTTTACACATTTTGGTGTATCTGGGCCGCTCATTTTAAGCACTTCCTCACATATTTCAAGTGAAAACATTGCGAATTATCGCATTGTAATAGACCTAAAGCCAGCACTGACCTTTGAACAGCTGGATGCACGTGTGCAACGAGATTTTGACGAAAATTCTCGCAAGAATTTTAACAATGGCTTAAACATGCTATTGCCACAAAAAATCATCCCTGTGGTGGTGCAGCTTTCAGGCATTTCGCCCTACAAGCCCATCCATCAAATTACAAAGGGTGAGCGGCAGGCATTCGTGCATTTGCTCAAAAATTTGACAATACAATTAAAGGCTTTTCGTCCCATTGACGAGGCAATTGTTACAAAAGGCGGCGTGCACGTCGCACAAGTCAACCCGAGCACAATGGCTTCCAAAATATGGCAGGGACTTTTTTTTGCAGGCGAAATATTGGACGTAGATGCCTATACTGGTGGGTTTAACCTCCAAATTGCGTTCTCAACGGGTGTTTTAGCAGGCAATAATTGTTAGAAGCTTTGCATATACTAATGTTAATCCATAGTGATTAATAATGAGGGGGAATGTAAATGCTCTTTCAATGGTTTGCAAAGATATTGCCCAAGCATTTTGAAAAGGTTTTGCTCGTACTACTTTTGGTGAGCGTTTTTATGATGCTTATTTCGCAAATAGGCTTATACTATCCAACCACACGTGTGTTTTTTACGGGCATAGCCACGTATGAAGGGGTTAATATTAGTCAAATGGCGGTCAATAAAAGTGCATCCGTCACGCTGCAATTGCTTGATAGTGAGGCAGATAAAAACATTAAGGTTTTGTTAAATGGTGATGTAGTGGCAGATTTTACAGAGCAAACTGTAAAAGTGCAGCTCACACACCCCATGCTTTTAGAGATAGACGGCACCAAAGCCAAGCAAGCCTTTGTCGTCAAGGTGGTTGGGGCTGACGATACCATAGTGCCAAATGTAATCGATAAAACGGTTGTGGTTAAAAACGCAATTGCGGTGATTGGTAGAATTGGACCAAAGTAGAGTATGAATGGGGGAACGCACAATGGCATTGGGGAGTAAGGACATTGCAGCTGTGGCTATTAAAACAGCGCTGACAAATGATCGTGCAGAGGAAAAGGCAATGCAACATGCGTGTTTGAAGTTAAACATCCAAACAGCGGCTGTTGACTATGGTGGCGAGTTTATATCCGCTATCGCAAAAATCGTGGAGCGTGCAGTGGTTGCTGCAAAACGTGAAGGGGTCATTTCTGATTCTCATGTTGAGGAAGGCGCAGTAGCAGGGGCGACGCATGAGGCACTTTCGCAAATGATGAACAAGGCAATAGGGCTTAATGTGGGCGGTAAAATAGGCATCGCACGACACAATGACCATATTAGCGTGGCGATATATTTTTGTGTGGGGTTAATTCATTTGAACGATGTCGTCATCGGCATGGGACACCGTGTAGTATAGAAAATCCTGATGCAAGCTAAAAACTTACGAATGAGGTGCGGTAATGGAAAACGGTTTCTTTGTATCAATGGCGCAAATCGCAAAAGAATTACGTTTAAAGGCAATTAGCAATTGTAACGATTTAGAGAGTGCGCATGTTATTTCAACAGACGTCAATAGACCAGGCTTACAGCTAGCAGGATTTTTTGACTATTTTGACCCCAATCGTGTTCAAATTATCGGTAAGGTTGAAACCACCTATTTACTAGGCTGGACGTCCGAGCAACGCACACGTGCATTTGAGCAATTATTTTCAAAAGAAATTCCTGCGGTCATCGTTACGAGAGATTTAGAAATCTTTCCAGAGGCAATAGAAGCATCCAATAAATATAAAGTACCATTGCTTAGAAGTCATGACACCACCTCACAGTTCATGAGCAATCTAATCGGCTATTTACATACATGGCTAGCACCTCGTATTACACAACATGGTGTTTTGATTGAAGCGTACGGTGAGGGCGTGCTGATGCTCGGCGAAAGTGGCGTTGGTAAAAGTGAAACAGCCGTTGAGCTTGTAAAACGTGGTCATCGATTGGTTGCAGATGATGCTGTAGAAATCAAAAAGGTGTCCGAGCGTACATTGGTTGGAAGCGCACCTGAAATCATCCGCCATTTTATTGAATTACGGGGTATCGGCATTGTAGATGTCAAGAATATATTCGGGATGGGCGCTGTCAAGGATCAAGAAAAGATTGACATGGTTATTCATTTAGATCTTTGGAACAGTCAAAAGCAATACGACCGTTTAGGGCTGACCGATGAATACACAAACCTTTTGGGCATACAAATCCCTTCCTTGACCATTCCCGTTAGACCGGGCAGAAATTTGGCGGTGATTGTAGAGGTTGCAGCGATGAACAATCGTCAAAAAAGAATGGGCTATAATGCGGCAGCAAAGCTCAATGAACGCTTGATGGCGGACATGCTCGCACAAAAGGAATAAGGGGGTAATCTTTTGAGATGTTTAGCAGACACGCATTGCCACTCCTTAGCAACCGGTCACGCATACAGTACCATTGGGGAAATGGCACATGCGGCGCATTTAAAAGGCTTAGAATTGATTGCGATTACCGATCATGGTGTGAGCATGTACGATGCACCTAAGCTTTGGTATTTTGGCAACATCGCAAGCGTGCCACGTGTCCTAGAGGGCGTGATTGTACTGCGTGGGGTAGAGGCAAATATTATAGGCGACGATGGGCAGCTGGATATGCCTTTAGAATATTTGAAAAAATTAGATTGGGTAATTGCAAGCTTTCACGATGTTTGCTATGCACCCAAAACCAGCAAGGAGCACACACAAGCGTACTTGGGGGTTATGCAAAATGAGCATGTGGATGTCATTGGACATAGTGGTAATCCTATTTTTGAATATGACGTTGATGTAGTGATACGGGCGGCAAAGGAATATGGTAAAATCATGGAAATTAACAACCATTCCTTCCATGCACGTGCAGGCAGTGAAAAAAATTGCATGGCAATTGCAAAAAAATGTATGGCATTGGACGTACCAATTGTGGTGAGCAGTGATGCACATCATCACTCAGCCGTAGGGGTACACGATACCGCTTTGAAAATGCTTGAAGGCATGGAATTTCCTGAGCATTTGATTTTAAATCGCAATGCTGAGAAAATACTAACATATCTGATACAAAAGAAAAACATACAATTTACTGAAGGAGCGTAAAATAGACATGTATATTGGCATTGATTTAGGGGGAACAAATATTAAGGTGGGGTTGGTGGATAGCGAGGGCAATATTCTAGAAAAAGCAAGCATTCCTACCAATGCAACGAGCACCTCGGAAGACATTATCAAGGACATGGCAACACTTGCATTGCAAGTTATAGAACAAGCAGGGTTTACGGTAAATGACGTGAAATCCATTGGCATCGGTAGTCCTGGCACACCAGACTGTGAAAATGGTATGCTCATTTATACAAACAATTTGCCGTTTAGAAATACCCCTATTCGGGCAGAAATTCAAAAATATATCAACCTGCCTGTGCATTTAAACAATGATGCAAATTGTGCGGCATTGGGCGAAGCATATGCAGGTGCTGCGAAGGATGTACATCATTC
>JACMMQ010000024.1 GCA_014378955.1 Clostridia bacterium | reverse complement strand
TCGCCCTAAAACGCCCAACATTGCTAATGGAAAAGGAAAAGTCACATTCACCCTTTTTTGAAACTTCCTCGTTCTGTTCAGGTGTCATGATTTCTCTTAGGAGTTTTTCTGTATCTGCACCAATCAGTAGCGGTGAGTCCTCTATTAATGGTATTAACTCACCGTGCAAACGTGCCATAGGCGGTCTACCCACGGTGATATGAACATCAGATGCACCCCGTTCAATGGCAATGTTCAGCAATTCGTGTACTGTCATGATGTTCTCCCTTTTAGAAGTTAGACGTTAGACGTTGGACGTTGGATATTCATAGAAATTTATTATTCGTTTGAATACGCCACACGCACCAATTCTTCAATGGTGGTATGCCCTTCAATTACCAAGCGTATACAATTCATTTTAAGTGTTTTCATGCCCCATTTAATCGCTTCGTCACGAATATCATCACTGCTCGCACGCTTATTGATTAAGTTACGCACCGCAGGATTGACTGTGAGTATTTCAAAAACACCCATTCGACCTGCATACCCACTGTTGTTGCATGCTTTACAGCCTTTATGATGGTATAGTGGCACATCGCTACTTGCAGGCAATTCCACCATGGATAATTCACTTTCGGTGGGCTTGTAGACTTGTCTACATTGTGGGCATAGTCGCTTCACCAAACGCTGTGAAATAACGCCATTGAGCGAAACACCAATTAAAAATGGTTCAATATTCATATCCATCAAGCGTGAAATGGTACCAGGCGCATCATTGGTATGCAAGGTGCTAATAACCAAATGCCCCGTAACTGCCGCACTAATGGCGATTTCTGCGGTTTCACCGTCTCGAATTTCACCTACAACGATTACGTCAGGATCCTGTCGCAAAAATGTTCTAAGCGTAGTCGCAAAGTCCACGCCTGCCTTTGTATTGACCTGCACCTGATTGATGCCCTCTAAAATAACTTCGACTGGGTCTTCTACCGTAATAATATTCACATCACTTTTGTTCTTTTCAGAAATAACGGTGTATAGGGTGGTGGATTTACCACTCCCTGTAGGCCCTGTGACCAAAATCATGCCGTGTGGGCTTTTTAATATATCATCTAATTTCGCTAAATCATCCTTGAATGAAAAAATCTTTTCCTTTGGCTTGAGTAAATCCTTTTTATTGGAAATACGCATAACCACCTTTTCGCCCAAAACTGTTGGCAAAATGGATACACGGAAGTCATATCGATCGCCATTGAGCGTAATGGAAAAACGCCCGTCCTGCGGTCTTCTTTTTTCAGCGATGTTTAAATCGGCTGAAATTTTAATGCGTGTCACAATCGCTGGCAAAAGCTGTAAATCGTGGCGCATGATTTCTTCTAATTCACCATTGCGGCGATAGCGGATACGAATGTGATCCTCCATTGGCTCAATGTGAATATCGCTTGTTTTTGTATGTATCGCTTGCTCAAGCACCGAGTTTAAAAGCTTCACAATCGGTGCGGTGTTGATCACAATGTCTTCTTCATCTGACTCTTTATCCTGTGCTGTAATGCCATATTCTTTTTTGAATTCGTCAGCGGCTTGCTTTGCTTTTTGCTCACCGTAATAAATATCAATCGCACGGTTGATATAAACCGCATCCGCTATGGCTGGCGAAACCTCCATATTGGAATAAATACGCACATCATCAATTGCAAATATATTGAGTGGGTCACTCATTGCCACAATCAATTTGCCGTTATCAATCATGATTGGGATGAGCTCATGTCGTTTTGCTAAGCTTTCACTAATCATCGCTGTTGCAGATGCATCAATGGATGTTTCGGGCAAATAAATATAAGGGATACCCAATTGGGCTTCCAAAATTTTAATAATATCTGATTGGGTAACGAAATTTAAACTGGTGAGAACTTCCCCCAGTTTTTTACCCATCTGCTTTTGTACAGCAAGTGCTTGCATGAGCTGTAGCTCGGTAATGAGACCAGCTTCAAGCAACAAATCGCCTAACCTTTTTCTTCTGGCACGCGGCATATACTTCATTCCTTTGCCTGTCAAATTAATATTTCTTATTTCTATTATTACACATATTGCTAGTTTTTTCAACTGATTTTTAAAATGTTTATTTATTTCGTATCATTAAAATGATCAACCTTGCCTTTATCATCAAAATCAATTGTTAAAAATTGATTATCTGGCATTTTATATGAAATACGCTTGTTGTCCTTTTCCTTTTTATCTGGTTCACCAAACGTATCGGTCACTTCTTTTAATGCCATCCCGTTTAAATCCTTTTTGAGCAGAAAATTATCGAGCATTTTTTCACGACTGGC
>JACMMQ010000209.1 GCA_014378955.1 Clostridia bacterium | reverse complement strand
GTCATTCAGAGCGTAGCGAAGAATCTCAAACTTGCACAAATCATAAGGGGATTGCTCAACTTTAAATGACATGCTCGTAGGGGATGGGTTGCCCATCCCGCTTTTATAATTCAAAATTATCAATAAACGATCGTGCTGTCGCATGTGGGATGGGCAACCCATCCCCTACAAACCCATTTTTAAATCTTGATGGATAATTCCTACACTACAAAAAAAGACCGACAATGTCGGTCTTTTCATAATATCCTATTCAGAGCTATATGGCAACAAGGCGATTTGTCTTGCTCTTTTGACCGCTTGTGTCAATTGTCGTTGATGCTTTGCACAGTTTCCTGTGATACGGCGAGGTAAGATTTTTGCTCTTTCAGAAATAAACTTTCTGAGCTTTGAGATATCTTTATAGTCAACAGCAACCGCTTTATCTACACAAAAAGCACAAACTTTTCTTTTTGCACGTCTACCGCCACCACCAGCACGCATAGGTCTTTCTCTTTTTTCAAACTTTTCAGCCATGGTTATATCCTCCTTTGTTAAGATTGGTTACAAACACCTAAAAGGGTAATTCATCATCAGAATCAACAGGTGTAAACGCATTCATCGGTGAATTTGAAGGAGGTGCAAAATCATTGGGTGCATGTTCAAACGACTTATCAAAGCTGCCACTGTTTTGGTCACTGCTACGTTCACCAGTAAAGTTGATTTCATCCACAACCACTTCGGTTACATAGTTTTTCTTGCCATCTGTGCCTTCCCAGGTTCTTGTCTGGATCGACCCAATCACAGCAATCATTCTACCTTTTCCGAAATATTTAGAAAGAAATTCAGCTTGTTGTCGCCAAGCGACACAGTTAATAAAGTCAGCCTGTCGCTGCTCCCCTTGCTTTTGAAACTTCCTATCAACCGCAATGGAAAAGTTGCAAACTGCAACACCCGACTGCGAATATTTGAGCTCTACGTCCTTAGTCAAACGTCCCATCAAAATCACTTTATTCATGTTTTACTCACCCTTCGACGAAAACTATTCCACTGTAACAGTAGAATCTTCATCTTTTCTAATAATCATGCTTCTTAAGATGCCATCGGTAATTTTCAAAACTCTCTCAAGCTCTTTTGGTAAAGATGCTTCAGACGAAAAGTCCACTAGCAAATAATACCCTTCATTCAAATCATTGATCGGATACGCCAAACGACGTTTCCCCCACTCATCAGCCTTATCGATTGTACCAGCTGACGCTATCAATGATTTAAACTTTTCAACAAGTGTTGCAACTTCCTCTTCGCCGATTGCTGTGTTGATAATAATCACGACTTCGTACTTGTTTACTACTTTAACCATTGTTTTCACCTCCTTTTGGACTATGGCACCGCCTCATTGTGCGGCGCAAGGATAATTCTAAGCTAATAAATACTTAGTATTACAAACAAAAATTATATAGGATAGTTCGGCAAATGTCAAGGAAAAATGTGTAATATATGATATGTTTTTTGAAGTTTTTATGCAAGAATGCATAATGCATCGCTTAACTAGCTGTTATTTAATAATTATTTATTTATATTCAACAAATAATTATTGACAACATTGAAATTCGTGCTATAATAGTGCTATCAAATATATATGGAGGGTTTACAGTGCTTAAAAAAAGTTTTGTGCATTATCTTACAAAAGTATTGGTTGATATCATGTTTTATGTTGGCATTCTTTGTTGCCTTGCCGTGCCTATGCTCGTCAATTATGTGCGGGTGTTCTTTGGTTATGACGACTTCGTGCTCATTCCGCTCATGATTATTTTGTTCACCTCTGGTGTTTGCGCCCTTTATATTTTATTTAATCTACAGAAAATATTTAAAACGCTTGTGGGCGGGAATACTTTTATCGCTGAGAATGTAAGCTGCCTTCGTAAAATGGCAGTTGCTAGCTTTTTAATCGCTCTCATTTACATCGCAAAATGTACATTTTGGTTCACCATTGCCACTGCTATCATCATTATTATGTTTGTTATTGCAGGACTTTTTTGCTTGACGCTCAAGGATGTATTCAAACAGGCTATTGCCTATAAAGAAGAAAGCGATTTTACCGTTTAAGGGGGCTTAAGAAATGTCGATTGTCATAAACCTTGATGTTATGATGGCAAAAAGAAAGATTGGGCTTATGGAGCTTGCTGAAAAAATGGACATCACGCCAGCAAACCTTTCTATTCTCAAAAACAACAAAGCAAGGGCGATACGTTTTTCAACCTTGGCGGAAATTTGCAAAGCGTTAAACTGCCAACCTGGCGATATTATAGAATATGTGGAGGATTAAAAGATGGAAAAGGAAAATAAATTAAAAATCAAGCTTTTATCGTTTGCTTTCATTACCACGCTCAGCTTTTTTTATTTAGTGTTGCCTGCGAATGCTGGGTTGAGTGTACCAATATTTGTGTTACTGCAATTCATAGGGCTATTTTACACATTGCCGAGCAAAAAGCCGTTGTGGCTGTTCGTGCCTATATTTATATTATCTCTGAATTCTTACATAAGTGGTAATGAAATATGGCGTGAGTCAAATTTCATTATTATCATAATACTGTATTCCATCATGAT
>JACMMQ010000208.1 GCA_014378955.1 Clostridia bacterium | reverse complement strand
CCAAGGGTTGGGCTGTTCGCCCATTAAAGCGGTACGCGAGCTGGGTTCAGAACGTCGTGAGACAGTTCGGTCCCTATCTGTCGCGGGCGCAGGAAATTTGAAGGGAGCTGTCCTTAGTACGAGAGGACCGGGATGGACGCACCACTGATGCACCAGTTGTCATGCCAATGGCATAGCTGGGTAGTTACGTGCGGACGGGATAAACGCTGAAGGCATCTAAGCGTGAAGCCCCCCTTAAGATAAGATTTCCCACAGCGTAAGCTGGTAAGACCCCATGTAGACTACGTGGTTGATAGGTCATAGGTGTAAGTACAGCAATGTATTCAGCTAAATGATACTAATAGGTCGAGGGCTTGACCAAAACACGTTTGTGTCATGCAAGGTTAGCGATAACCAATAAAACACAAGCCATACGAATTTAGTTCTAAATGACTTTCCAAAAAACTTTACATTGCTTAGTTTTGAAGGTATAACCTTCTAAAAGATTGTGAGTTAAGCTTACAATTATCTGGTGATTATTACGTAGAGGTCACACCCGTTCCCATTCCGAACACGGCAGTTAAGCTCTACAGTGCTTACGATACTTGGCGGGCAGCTGCCTGGGAAAATAGGTCATCGCCGGAACTAAAGAAAATGGATAACGGGTATTATACCATTATCCATTTTCTGCATATTCCTCAATAGCTCAGTCGGTAGAGCATGCGGCTGTTAACCGCAGGGTCGTAAGTTCGAGTCTTACTTGAGGAGCCATTTTAAATTTACCGAGCAGAAATGCTTGGTTTTTTGACGTCCAAATGTTATAAACAAAAGCCAGAGAGATTATTTCTGGCTTTTTTTGTACAATGGCAACAATCTTTGAAAAAATGCTTTATTTTTATCTGTTTTTATTGTAAAATACTCTTGGTGCTATGCGTGCTATTTCAATGTCAAAATATATAGAGTAAACTTGTACCAATTACAATTGAAAAATACCTTTAAGGGGAGATATAAATGTTTTTTGAGAAAAAAGTTGAGTGTATGGACAGAAAAGAACTGGAGCAGGTTCAGCTTGCACGCTTGAAAAAGACCGTCCAACATGTATATCAGCATGTACCATTCTATAAGGAAAGGCTGGATAGCGTGGGGCTCACACCTGAGAGCATCACGTCTTTAACAGATTTGCAAAAAATTCCGTTTACCACAAAGGCTGACATTCGTGATACCTATCCGTACGGCTTGTTTGCGAAGCCTTTGAAAAAAATAGCACGTATTCATGCTTCAAGTGGTACGACTGGCAAGCCTACTGTTGTGGGATATACTAAAAATGATTTGGACATGTGGGCAACTATTGTCGCACGTCTGATTGTGGCAGCAGGCGGCTCGGAGGATGACATTGCACAGGTTGCTTTTGGCTATGGTTTATTTACGGGTGCTTTTGGGTTACACCAAGGACTTGAAAAGCTTGGGGCAACCGTTGTGCCTATGTCAAGTGGCAACACCGAAAAGCAAATCATGGTCATGAAGGATTTCGGTTCTACTATATTAGTAGGAACACCTTCTTATGCGTTGCACATGTCAGAGGTTGCAAAAGAGATGGGTGTAAAAAAGGGCGATTTAAAGCTACGTTTGGGTCTTTTTGGTGCGGAAGGTCATACCGAAGAAATGCGCCGTGAATTAGAGGAGCGTTGGGGTATTTTGGCAACTGAAAATTACGGCATGAGCGAAATTATAGGCCCTGGGGTTTCGGGTGAATGCAAGCACAAAAAGGGTATGCACATCAATGAAGATCATTTTATTCCTGAAATCATCAACCCTGAAACAGGCGAAGTATTGCCATTGGGCGAAAAGGGCGAGTTGGTACTTACCACCATTACAAAAGAAGGATTTCCGATTTTGCGTTATCGCACCAAGGACATCACGTGGCTGATGCCTGAAACCTGTGCATGCGGTAGAACAATGATGCGTATGGCAAAGGTGCAGGGACGCTCGGACGATATGATGATTATAAAAGGGGTCAATGTGTTCCCCTCACAAATAGAAGGTGTGCTGTTAGGCATGGCGCATGTTGGACCGCACTATCAAATTATCTTACGTCGCAAAGGGTTTACCGATAATATTGAGGTGTTGGTGGAGCTATTTGACGGCTCACTGCTTGAAAAATTTAGCGAGCTTGAAAAGCTTGAAAAAAGCATCAGGCATAAGCTTCACACGGTATTAGGATTAGATGCAAAGGTCAAGCTGGTTGAGCCTAAAACCATTGAGCGATCAATGGGCAAGGCAAAGCGTGTAATAGATTTGAGAGACGAAAAGTAAAACCATTCAGAAGGCGAAGGGACAAAAATAATGAAAAAACTAATGTTAGGAAACGAAGCAATCGCACGTGGGGCGTATGAAGCTGGCGTGACAGTGGTGGCATCTTACCCAGGCACACCGAGCACAGAAATAACGGAGGCTATTGCAACGTATGATGAAATATATGCAGAATGGTCACCGAATGAAAAGGTTGCGGCAGAGGTTGCAATTGGCGCTTCAATTGGTGGCGCTAGAGCCATGACCTGCATGAAGCATGTTGGGCTGAATGTTGCGGCGGATCCGATCTTCACAGCCTCCTACACAGGCGTGAGCGGTGGCTTGGTCATCGTGGTGGCAGACGACCCAGGCATGCACTCTTCGCAAAATGAGCAGGACAGTCGACATTACGCACGCGCATCCAAGCTGCCAATGCTAGAGCCTGCTGATAGCCAAGAGGCAAAGGACTTTACAAAGCTTGCATTCCAGTTGAGTGAGCAATTTGACACACCTGTTTTCATTCGCATTTCAACACGCATTGCACATTCGCAAACCATGGTGGAAATGGGTGAGCGAGAGGAGTATGCGTTAAAGCCCTATCAAAAAAATCCATTGAAATACGTCATGATGCCTGCTATGGCACGCCGCCGTCACGTAATTGTGGAAGAGCGTATGCGTAAGCTAGCGGAATTGGCAGAAAGCACTCCGCTAAATACCGTTGAAAAGGGCAGTGCAAAAATTGGCGTCATCACTTCTGGTATTTCTTATCAATATGCAAAGGAAGCGTTACCTGATGCGTCTTATTTGAAGTTGGGTATGGTGTATCCATTGCCTACTGCATTGATTAAAGACTTTGTGCAAGGGGTAGAAACGTGCTATGTGATTGAGGAATTAGACCCTATTTTAGAAGAACAAATCAAGGCGATGGGCGTCACGGTCATTGGCACGGACTTGTTACCAATCTTAGGCGAATTGTCTGCTGAAATCATACAAGAAAAAATATTGGGTATCATAAATGAAAAAACCTTTTTGCCAAGTGATAACATGCCCATCAGACCGCCTGTTATGTGTGCTGGTTGTCCGCATCGTGGGATGTTTTATGTACTCAAAAAATTAGGCATGACAGTGAGTGGCGATATTGGCTGTTATACGTTAGGCGCATTGCCACCGCTTGAAATGCTTGATTTATGTGTATGCATGGGCGCTTCGGTCTCTGCCGCTTTAGGGCTTGAAAAGGCAAGAGGCAAAGAGTTTGGCAAAAAGCTTGTAGCGGTTTTAGGCGATTCCACCTTTATGCATTCAGGCATTACAGGACTGATTGACATTGTGTACAATCAAGGCAACAACACGGTCATTATATTGGATAATTCTATCACCGGCATGACCGGACATCAGCAAAATCCAACCACTGGGTTTACGCTCAAGGGCGTACCCACAAAGCAAGTG
>JACMMQ010000207.1 GCA_014378955.1 Clostridia bacterium | reverse complement strand
TGTAAGAATGGTGGACAAATAAAGAATAGCATCTGCAATAATGTTTGCGACAATCACATCATACTGACCGGTTACAACATCCACTAAATTGCCATGAATAAATGTCATTTGCTTTTCAACTTCATTGAGTGTGGCATTTTCCTTGGACACACGAACGGCATTTTCATCCAAATCCACTGAAACACAACGGCTCGCGCCCAATTTCAAAGCCGCAATGCCTAAAATACCGCTACCACAGCCAATGTCTAGCACCTCATCGTCCTGCGTTACCGACGTTTCAAGGTGCTGCATGCACATTCTTGTTGTTTCATGCGTGCCTGTGCCAAATGCCATGCCTGGGTCAAGGTGCAATATCAATTCATCGTCACTTTGCTTTTCATAAGGCTCCCATGTGGGTTTAATTACCAAGCGATCGCCTACCTTGATGGGCTTATAATACTGCTTCCATTCGTTCGCCCAGTCCTCCTCATGCACCTCTAAAAGAGTCACGTCACCCGTTTCTATTTCGCAATAGCGTTTTACCAGCTTTAACTTTTCATGCAAATAGGTAACCTTTTCATTTACATTGGTGGCTTCGGATAAATACGCACGAATAATTACTTGGTTGGGGTCTTTTGCCTTTAATGCATCCTCGATGTAGTCCCAATCGGTTGGTAGCTTTTGAAACGACTCCAAATCACGTGGGTCCTCTATATACAAGCCGTTTACACCCATTTCATACATCATGGCTGAAACCGCTTCACTCGCTTCAGGCGTGGTCACTACCTTGACTTCAATCCATTTCATATCGTACACCTTATTTCTTTAGTATGTCCTTGACCTTATCAAAGAATTTCTTTACTTGCTCATGGCTATTGCCCTTGTCTGCCTCTTGAAACTGCTTTAATATTTCTTTTTGCTTGCCGCTTAGGTTTTTTGGCACTTCCACGGTGACCTTGATAAACTGGTCGCCACGACCATTATCACGCAAATGGGGTATGCCCTTGCCCTTCAAACGGAATACTGAGCCTGTTTGTGTGCCCTCTGGCATGGTGTATTTCACCTTGCCGTCTAGTGTAGGCACTTCAAGCTCTGCACCAAGTGCCGCCTGCACAAACGTCACAGGAAGCTCTATGACCACATTGAAATCTTGACGCTTGAACAACGTATGCGATTTGACACGCACCTCAATGTATAAATCGCCAAACGGGCCGCCTCTTGCACCGGGTTCGCCTTCGCCACGTAACGAAATGGTTTGCCCGTCATCAATGCCCTTTGGAATGTTGACCTTGATTTTCTTGCCCTTGCCCACGGTGCCTTTACCTCGGCATACGTTACAGGGCTGCTCGATAATTTTCCCCTCACCGTGACAGTGGTCACAGGTTTTGGTGGTCATGACCTGACCTAAAATGGTGTTTTGGCGCATTTGCACCTGACCAGAACCATGGCATGTTGAACATGGCTTTGCGGCTGTACCTGCTTTAGCACCTGTGCCAGCACAATTGTCACACTTTTCTTGCTTGAAGATGGAAATTTCCTTTTCCACGCCAAATGCTGCTTCTTCAAAGGTGATTTCCACACGCTGTGATAAATCTCGCCCTTTTTGTGGGCCGTTTCTACGTTGTCTACCACCGCCGCCAAAAAAGCCCTCAAATATATCACTGATATCAAAATCGCCAAAGCCTGCACCACCGTAGCCGCCGCCTCCACCTGCTCCAAAATTGGGGTCTACGCCTGCGTGTCCAAATTGGTCATAACGAGAGCGTTTTTGTACATCGCTCAGTACCTCATACGCTTCATTCGCCTCTTTGAACTTGGCTTCCGCACCCTTGTTTTCTTGATTGACATCTGGATGGTATTGCTTTGCAAGCTTGCGATACGCTTTTTTCAATTGATCATCTGACGCACCACGGTCTACGCCTAAAACTTCATAATAATCTCTTTTTGACATGAACTTCACCCCTTAAAAAGAAGGCTAGAGGAAAACCTCTAACCTCCATTTGAACCATAATTTTTTTGTATTAATGTGGGCGCTGCCCACGCCCGCCCCTTTTTTGAAAAAAAGGGGACAAAAAACTTTAGTTTAATTAATTTAAATAACATCAAAGTTTTACTCAATTTTTTTCAAAAAATTGCAGGGTCAAGGGACAGCGTCCCTTGGTGTTATTTTTTATCTTCGTCTACAACTTTATAATCGGCATCATACACATTGTCCTGTGGTTGTTCTGTACGCGTATCTCCCTCTTG
This sequence comes from Clostridia bacterium, assembly GCA_014378955.1. Classification (GTDB taxonomy): domain Bacteria; phylum Bacillota; class Clostridia; order SK-Y3; family JACMMQ01; genus JACMMQ01. Next base: position 1,265 of record JACMMQ010000207.1, on the reverse strand, counting down.
GCTTGCTTGCGGTCCGCCTGGTTGCCCTGGCTGTTGCTGATATAGCTTTTCTGATATTTCATAGAACTTTTTAGTAACCGCTTCAGTGGCAGCTTTAATGGCTTCGGTGTCTGTACCCTTGAGCACTTCTTTGAGCTTATCCACTTCCGCTTGCACGCCAGCTTTTTCTTCATCGGTCACTTTATCGCCAATGTCAACCAATGCTTTTTCGGTTTGGTACACCAAATTATCGCCATTGTTGCGTGCTTCTGCTTCTTCTTTTTTCGCCTTATCTTCACCTGCAAATTTTTCCGCTTCTTTTACTGCTTTATCGATTTCATCATCATTCAAGTTTGTACTAGAGGTGATGGTGATTTTTTGTTCATTGCCAGTGCCTAAATCCTTCGCTGAAACGTGCGCGATACCGTTCGCATCAATGTCAAACGTCACTTCGATTTGTGGCACGCCTCTTGGTGCTGGTGGAATACCCGTGAGGTTGAACTTGCCCAAGGTTTTGTTGTATTGTGCCATTTCACGTTCCCCTTGCAATACATGCACTTCAACAGAGGTTTGATTGTCTGCTGCGGTGGAGAAGGTTTGGCTTTTCTTTGAAGGGATGGTGGTATTTCTTTCGATTAGTTTTGTAAATACACCGCCCATGGTTTCAATCCCTAAGGACAATGGGGTAACGTCTAATAGCAACAAGCCTTTGACATCGCCACCCAATACACCTGCTTGAATTGCTGCACCCACTGCAACACATTCATCAGGGTTGATGCCCTTGTAAGGGTCTTTGCCTGTTAAGCTCTTTACGGCATCCTGTACCGCTGGGATACGGGATGAACCGCCCACCAAAAGCACCTTGTCAATGTTTTGTGGGGTCATCTTTGCGTCGGCTAACGCACGGCGTGTTGGCTCCATGGTTTTTTCAACCAAATCAGCGGTCAATTCATTGAATTTTGTACGTGTCAATGTAATATCTAAATGCTGAGGGCCTGCTGCATCCGCTGAAATAAAGGGTAAATTGATGTTTGTAGACATCACGCCAGAAAGCTCAATTTTCGCTTTTTCTGCCGCTTCCTTCAAACGTTGCATTGCCATTTTGTCTGATTTTAAATCTATACCGCTATCTTTTTTAAACTCTTCTGCTAAATATTTTATGACACGATCATCAAAATCGTCACCACCCAAGCGATTGTTACCGCTCGTTGCCAACACTTCAAATACGCCATCGCCAATTTCCAAGATGGAAACGTCAAATGTACCGCCGCCTAAATCATATACCA
>JACMMQ010000023.1 GCA_014378955.1 Clostridia bacterium | reverse complement strand
TGCGGTCATTCCATTATCACCTGTAATCATTACCACTCGAATACCAGCACGGTTACACACAGCAATCGCACTTTGTACCTCCTCACGTGGTGGATCAAGCAAGCCCACCAATCCTACAAAGGTAAGCGTATTGTCTGCCAAATGTATTGGAATATCAGTCATATTAGTGCGGTTTGCCACTGCAATGACACGGATGCCCTCACTCGCCATGCGCTCTTGTTCTGCCTGTATTGTACCAAGCTGTTCTTGCGAAAGACCGCATAAGGGTAAAATGCTTTCAGGTGAACCTTTTGCCGCCAAGGTGGTTGCCCCGTCTATTGACCAGATATGACCCATCATTTTCGTTTCAGTGCTAAAGGCATATTCATGTAACAATTTTTTTGAAAACAATGTCTTGATGCATATCCCTAACTTGGCTACACATGCAAGCATTGCCTTTTCCATTGGGTCGTATGGCTCTGTTTCACATGCCAACCCAGCCCAATGCATGACTTCCTTTTCATCACCGTCAGGTGCATAAATTTTGTCCACCGTCATTTGATTTTTTGTCAATGTTCCTGTCTTATCCACGCACAACACCGACACTGCGCCCAAGGTTTCCACCGAAGGCATCGAACGAATGAGTGCCGACTGCTTGGCGATACGATACGCACCCATCGCTAAAAATACCGTCAAAATGACTGGGAATTCCTCTGGAATCATTGACATTGCCAGGGTAATTGCGGAAAGCGTACTTTCTCGCAAATCTCTGTTGTGCCAGTAGGACACAATAAATACCAATACCAAAAGTACACCGCCAATAGTTGCACAGGTTTTGACCAATGACGCTGTTTGCTTTTCAAGCGGTGTTTGTTGTTTTTTGATTTCTGATAATTGCTTGCCGATTTTGCCATACTCTGTCAACGTACCGATTGCAGTGACCTTTACCACTGCATTGCCTTGTGTGACAGTTGTTCCTGCATAAATATAATCCTTGCGCCAATGGTCTGTGTCGCTTGCTTTAAGCGTTTTCCACACAACCTCCGCTTCCCCTGTTAGGGTGGATTCATCCACGCCTAAATCTCGCATTTCTATAATTTGTCCATCAGCGGATATCTTTTCCCCTTCTTCTAACAGCATCAGGTCACCTATCGTCAAGTGTTTACATTCAATTTCAGTGACAACGCCGTCCCGAAAAACACGTACCTGCGGTGATGATTGATCCTTTAATGCATCTAGTGTCTTGTCAGTGCGCCACTCTTGAAAAATATTGATGCTTACCATGAACACGATGAACGCAAGCATAATAGCGCCATCTCTCATTTCACCTAGTACAAAATACAAAATGGAAGTAAAAAATAGTAAAATAAACATAGGCTCTGACAAGACCTGAAGTGCTTTTCTCAAAAACGTTCTTTTTTTCTCCGGCACAAGTTCATTCAATCCATGTTGTTTTTGCCCATCTGATACTTGCTCTTGCGAAAGACCTTCGTAATCTCCAGCAAAACCCTTTATTTTAACCATGATTTACCTCCTACGTTTGAATGTTTACTAAAGAAAAAAACCCGCAGGACTATTATAATTAATAGTCCCACAGGTTATTATTCCTGCTGCTGAATACTCAGCCCAGCCCCACCGCAAATGCGATCGCCTGCTCTACTTTATACCCAATAACTTCCCAATTAGTCAAGCGTAATTTTAGGAAGATGCTTCATGCTCTCTTCTACCGCTTCGTGAGAATATTCCAAGTTGTCAATGTCACCGCTGAAATAACGATCGTATGATGCCATATCAAAGTAACCGTGACCGCTTAAGTTGAACACGATAACCTTTTCTTTGCCTTCTGCTTTAGCAACCAATGCTTCATGGATCGCACCCTTAATCGCATGTGCGGATTCAGGTGCTGGGACGATGCCTTCTGCACGTGCAAATTGCACGGCTGCGTCAAATACGTCCTTTTGTCCATACGCTTGTGCTTCAATTGTGCCATCATGGTACAATTGGCTGACCAATGGAGAATCACCATGATAACGCAAGCCACCTGCGTGAATACCAGCAGGCACAAAGTCATGCCCTAAGGTGTACATTTTGGTAATGGGTCCGACTTTTACGGTATCGCCGTAATCGTAAGCGAACACGCCCTTTGTCAATGTTGGGCATGCAGTAGGTTCTACCGCAATTGCACGGAGCTTTTTGCCTTTGTAAATATCTTGTACAAATGGGAATGCCATCCCTGCAAAGTTACTGCCGCCACCACAGCAAGCAATGACGATGTCTGGGTATTCATCCACCATTTCAAGTTGCTTTTTGGTTTCGATGCCAATGATGGTTTGATGCATACAAACGTGGTTTAAAACGCTACCCAATGCATAATTGGTGTCTGCATGTGTTGCCGCATCCTCCTCTGCCTCGGAAATCGCAATGCCTAAGCTTCCTGTGCAATTTGGGTCAGCCGCTAATATTGAGCGACCGCAATTTGTCAGATTGGAAGGGCTTGCAATAACATTCCCACCAAAGGTTTGCATAAAGGAACGTCTATAAGGCTTTTGCTCATAGCTTACTTTTACCATGTAAATGGTGGACTCTATGCCAAAACGGTTACATGCCATGGCCAACGCACTGCCCCATTGTCCTGCACCTGTTTCAGTGGCAATTCGTTTGATGCCTTCATTTCTATTGTAGAACACTTGTGGCAATGCGGTGTTGAGCTTATGGCTGCCTGTTGCATTGACCCCTTCATATTTATAATATATTCTAGCAGGTGTATCTAATAATTTTTCTAATGCACGTGCACGATAAAGCGGACTTGGTCTCCACTGCTTATACATTTCACGCACTTCATTCGGAATGTCTATGTAACGGTCTGGTGCAAATTCCTGCATAATCACTTCTTTTGGAAATATCTGTGACAGCTCCTCAAAGGTTGCAGGCTTACCCGTCATAGCACTGATGTGCGGTCCTGGTTTGTTTGGCATATCCGCCAAAATGTTGTACCATTGCTTCGGAATCTCGCTCTCGTCTAATAAAATCTTTGTAATCTCGTCTCTTTTCATAACTCATCTCTCCTTTTAATTATATAAGACCTCATCTTATAACAATAATATAGCATATTTTTTAACCATTTGCAATGATAATTTTCAAATGCGTTGTAACTTCAAATGCAAAAGAACCGTCCCGCTACATTCTTAATGCAAAAGAACCGTCCCGCTGCATTCTTCGAAGGTTTAGAAGTTTACAGTTACTCTAATAATTCCTCTACTACTAGCAATAAGTCCAATTGTATCTGATGAAATTAAATGTGATAACAATTTTAAATT